>JAYRXB010000051.1:0-6799 GCA_041917735.1 Cyclobacteriaceae bacterium | reverse complement strand
CCGGCAAACACTCACCTGGTTTTTGATATGGTAGTCTCTACGTTGACCATTGAAAAGTACCTCCGCCAGCCTGACTCACAGGCGTGGACCCATGGATACTATAAGCTACAAAAGAATACTCCAATGGCAGCTTTTGATAGCACGTTAAACGCATATGTACTAAAAAACTTTATAGGCACGCTTGACAGAACTTTTGGCCCAGCAACGTACGAGGCTCACCTTCAGCCCTTAAAGGAGCTTGCCTTCAATACGCATGCGCTTGATGTGTATGTACCAAAATCAAAGTATTTGCTTTCGGCACTTGGTCTGGTTTCCATTTCGGTGCTGTTGATGGCTTGGGTGAATTACATGAATATGACCCTTTCCGCCAATCAAAGGCGAATGAAGGAATTGGCCGCCCGAAAGGCGGTGGGTGCCAATTCCTTTGATTTTGTCCGGCAGTTTATCATAGAGGCAATGCTCCTCAATGGAGTTGCGCTTCTGGCAGCAATTACCTTGATTCAATTGATCCGAACTCCTGCTCAGGTTTATTTTGGATTCTACGTGGTCCCTTGGAGCGACATTTCTTTGACGGTCAAACTGCTCATCGGTAGCGTGATTTTGGCAGGAATAGTGGTCACCGGGGTGTATCCGGCCATCGCAACCTTGAACGTCAGGCCTAGGGTGCTGTTTGGCGAAAAGCGTTTGGCAAGGAGTAGTTTCAGATTCATTCACGTGCTCACTGTATTTCAATATGGTGCTGCCATGGCATTGATCATTTGGGCGTTTTCGGTTTATCAGCAGATAACCCATGTGCTAAATTTCGATATCGGTGTGAAAAAGGATCAGGTAGTGGTAATTGATTTGCCATTTCACCAGGACTCACGGATAAGGTCACAAGTGAAGCATTTTGAAAGCCAGCTTTCATCGAGCGCTTTCACAATGGATTATACATTTAGTGATATCGGGATCGGAGATAGGGGCGACATGTTTTTTAAGCGAAACAACAGGAGTGAAGCATTTATGATGGAGGTCTATACGGTCGATGCACGCTATATTCCCTTCTATGGCATAAAGCTCATTGCGGGCAGGAATTTTCTGACCAACCACCAGGCAGATGAAAATACCATTATCCTCAGCAGGAAGGCTATCCGGGTATTAGGATTTAATAATCCGGAGGATGCAGTAGGTGCACAAATTCTCGTCCCTCAAGATCAAGAGGGCTTTTCCGGTTATGCACCCTCGACTGTAATTGGTGTTTTTGAAGACTATTTTGCCGCCCCATTATTTACAATTCATCAGGGTTATACATCTGGCCAATCCTTATTTCCAATCTCTTTTGACGCCACGCCGCGGAAGGCATCCGTGAGGATTTTTCCGGAGCAACTCAAAAGCGCAATGGGTCAGTTACAAGAGGAATATACTTCAGCGTTCCCTAATACCGTATTCAACTCGGTTTTCTTGGAGGATCAGATAAGTCGCAACTATAACGAAGAAGAAATAGCGAGCAATCAAATCATTTTATTTACGGTCATTGCCATCGGGATTGCTTGCCTGGGACTGCTGGGTATGATGAGCCACAAAGTGGTTGAGAAAACCAAAGAGATTGGAATCCGAAAAGTCCTTGGCGCACAGCTGTCGAATATTGCTCACGCTATGTTGAAAAGTACAGTTAATCAGATTCTCATCGCACTCGTTATCGCATTGCCGGTGGCGTATTATTTGGTAGTGCAGTATCTCCAAAAATATACCGAACAGATTGCACTTCAGTGGTGGCACTTTGCTTTGCCGGTGTTGATTTTAATGGCGATTCTGTTTGCTACGATCGCTTCGGTGTTGTGGAGAGCAGCCAACAGTAACCCGGTGGAGGCTTTAAAATACGAGTGAGGTGAAACGCAGAACCTATTACCAGAACCAAGTACCCAGTGCCAAGAGCCCGGCACCCGGCAACTAGTCATGCTTCTCAACTACCTCAAACTCTCCCTCCGCCTGCTGGTGAGGAATCCCTACTTTGCACTCGTCAACCTGCTGGGACTGTCGGTTGGGTTTGGCTCCTTTTTCATCCTTTGGGATTTTGCCTCCGCAGAGCTGAAGGCCGATCAATACCACCCAGACTTCGAACGAATTGCCCGCTTGGGTATTTACTGGCGCTGGCCTAGCCAGGACGGAAAAGACGGGCTGCTTACGTTCGGAAGCATCCGACCTCACCAGGCACCCCGAATCGCTCAAGATATTCCCCAGATCGAGCAGTATGTCAGGCTGATCAAGCAGCCTGAGTTCATACCAGACTTGGTGGGCCACTCGAAGCGGGTGGTTGTTTCAGTGGGCAGGAAGAACGGTGGAAGGCATTTGTTTGAAGAGACGCATATGGTCTACGCCGACTCCAACCTGTTTAGTTTCTTTAGTATTCCTCTGGTGCGTGGAGAAAAACAGGATGTGCTTCAAAAGGCTCATTCCGTGGTGCTTTCCACGAGCACGGCCAGGAAGTACTTTGGCGCGATAGACCCATTGGGCGAGCAGATTCTGGTCAACGATTCTGTCTTGCTTATGGTCACCGGGGTATTTGAAGACCTGCCGCACAATACGCACCTCGACTTCGACCTGGTGGTTTCCGTGACGGGGATCCCCGTGAATGAGTTTCCCTACCTCATGGCTGCCACCTACATAAAGGTTGACAGACAAACAACCTTTCAGGAGGTGACGGGGGCCATCAATGGGAAGTATTCCGAATACTGGTCGGATGAACTCAGAAGATTTCCAGGATTGCGGCCTGAGATATTCGCGCAACCCTTGCCAGACATCTCCTTCAGTCCGGCATATGAGCGAGACTACCAGGTGCCAAAACCTAAATCGGCACTGGTACTGATGCAAGTTGCTTCTCTTTTCATTCTCGCCATGGCGTGGATCAACTACGTCAACCTGACCGCGTCCAGGATGTTGAAGCGGATGAAAGAAATGGCAACACGAAAAGTAACCGGCGCCCTGCCCACTGACTTTATCCGGCAGTTCATGGCGGAGTCTTCCTTGATGAACATCCTGGCGGTGGCCGTGGCGCTGACCCTGGTGCAATTGGTCCGTGTGCCCTTCCGCGAATTGTTCAATATCCATAACCCGGAGTTTGGGGACCTGGGTTACGGCACGTGGTTTGTTTTTGTGCTGGTGAGCCTGTCGGGTATCCTGCTGTCGGGGCTTTACCCCGCCGTCATTGCAGCCTCCTACGACCCGCGAACATTGTTTTCCTTTTCACGAAAGGCGGGCCCCAACCGAATCGTTCAATCGTGGCTTTCCGCCAGTCAATATGTGATTGCGCTTGTCCTGCTGTTGTGGGTGTGCATCGTCTACATGCAACTTAAGTTCATACTCGATAAAGACATCGGTATTCAGCGGGATCAGGTGGTGATTATCGATGCGCCAATAGTCAAAACAGAGAAATACTTGCTTGACTTTGAGGTGTTTCTTGGGCAGTTGCGTTCCTTGACCGGGGTAAAGGCGGCCACCTACAGCGCCACCGTGATTGGCGACACGGACCCGTTCTTTGTTTGGGTGAAGGGTCCAACGAAGCCAGGGTTCACCAGCGCCAGTTCAAATGGCGGAGTCGATGAGAGTTATGTTCCATTTTACGGCATTCCGATCCTGGCGGGTCGGAACTTTGTAGCGAACGACAAATCCGACGTAGTCCTACTCAGTCGTCAGGCGACAAGAAGGTTGGGTTTTGGAAGTCCTGAAGAGGCCGTGGGTCAGAGAATCAGCCTGGATGAATTGGAACCGAAACTGGTGGAGGTGGTCGGTGTGATTGAAGACTACCGGATTAAGCCTTTGTTTAATCTCGCCAGCACAGCAACGGAGAACAGCGAAGGTTGGGGTATCTGCCTCCAGTACAAAAACGGGATCTACGCCTGGCGGGTTCCTGAACGGATCGCCCTCCGAATTGATTGGGGGAGACGGAGAGAAATCATGCCTCAGGCCGAAAAACTGTTCTGCGCAGCCTTCGAAGGCAATGTGTTCAATTGGTACTTGCTGGATGATCACATCAACAAGGCGTACGGCAATGACCGGATCGCCCGTAACCAGATTGCTCTTTTTGCCGGTATCGCCATCGGGCTGTCTTGCCTGGGCTTATTGGGCATGATGACCACCCTCGCCGAAGAGAAAATCAAGGAGATCGGCATCCGGAAAGTGCTGGGTGCGGGGGCCTGGCAAATCGGGCAGCGGCTGATCCGGGCCGTGTTTGTTCCTGTTGTCCCGGCCATTGTCTTGGCTGTCCCGGTTGCCTATTACCTGGCTGACCAGTTTCTTGATCGGTACCTGGAGCGAATAACATTGCATTGGTGGTACTTTGCCGCCCCCGTGCTCATCCTGCTGGTCCTTTTGCTGGGCACGATCGCTTCATTGCTTCTGAAGTCGGCGAAAAGCAACCCCGTGGAGGCGCTGAAGTATGAGTAACGAATTCACTATTTTCGAAAGATCATGAAGAAGTACTCCGGCACCATCCTTATTGTTGACGACGATGAGCATGTCCTCCTCACGGCCCGGATGATTCTCAAAAACTATTTTGAGCGTGTAGAGACACTTAGCTCTCCGAAGACGCTCGATACACGGTTGAAACAGCAGGACGTGGAAGTTATTCTTTTGGACATGAACTTTATGGCGGGTGTCACATCGGGTAATGAGGGCATCTTTTGGATGAACCGGGTTCGGCAACTTTCCCCGCAAACGCAGGTGGTGATGCAAACCGCCTATGGAGATATTGAGCTGGCCGTGAAATCCATTAAGGAAGGCGCTGTCGACTACCTTCCCAAGCCGTGGGATAAAGAAAAGCTCGTAACCACGGTGTTGAACGCTTATCAGCAAGCGGTGGCGCGAAAGGAGAACCGCGAACTGAAGACTAAGCAGCGAGCGCTGCAACAGCATCTCAACCAGCCACCGCGCAGGTTGATTGCCGCCGCACCCCGCATGCAACCGGTATTGGCAGCCATGGACCAAGTAGCTCCCACCGACGCCAATGTGTTGTTGCTCGGAGAAAATGGAACCGGCAAAGAGGTCATCGCGCGCGCAATTCACCAGCAGTCAGCCCGCGCGGACGAACCGTTCATCGTGGTTGACCTCGGGGCAGTGCCTGCCAGCTTGTTTGAGTCGGAGATGTTCGGCCATGAGAAAGGCGCATTCACCGACGCCAAAGAGGCCCGTGTCGGAAAGTTTGAGTTGGCCCACAAGGGCACCCTTTTTCTCGACGAGATCGGCAACCTTTCGCCGCACCTCCAGATGAAATTGCTGTCGGTCATTCAAAGCAGAACCGTTACCCGGCTCGGATCGAACAAACCGATTTCGTTCGATGTGCGCCTGATCTGTGCAACAAACGCCCCGATCGGAGACCACGTGCTTCAGGGCACGTTCCGCCAGGATCTTTACTACCGGATCAAAACCGTTGAGATTCTGCTTCCTCCCTTACGCGAGAGAAAGGAAGACATACCCCTGCTGGCCAACCACTACCTGGACGAATACAACAAGCGCTACCACAAAGCACTCACCATGGACCCTTTACTGGGCGAGCACCTCGTCCGGTACCACTGGCCTGGCAATATCCGGGAGCTCCAGCATGCTGTCGAGCGGGCGGTGATTCTTAGTAAGTCGCCCTCCCTCACGGTTAATGATTTTCAGTTGGTCGCCCATCAGGAACCCGGTGGCCAGGAAAAACCGTTGAGGCTTATGGATGTGGAAAAGGAAGTGATTCGCGAAGCGGTACGAAAATCAAACGGCAACCTGACCAGGGCCGCAGAGGAGTTGGGAATCGGGCGAACGACCTTATACCGGAAGCTGGAGGAGTATGGTCTCAACGGCTGATCCCATGTCAGGAAGAGACATCAGACCCCCCCGCGTCTTGGGAAAACTCACAAAGTCTTTCCGTTTCAAGGTAGCCGTGCGGCTTGTGGGTATCTGTTTCCTTGGTTGTGTAACCGGCTTTCTTCTTTTTGACTCCCCGTACTGGATGGCGTCCATGTGGACAGGCTTGTTGACGGCTGCGCTGTTTTATGAAACGGTGCGTTTTGTTAACCATTCGGAAAGAAAGCTGACGACATTTTTGCAGTCCATCCGGCAGAACGATTTTACGGTAACCTTTTCGGAGAACTACAAATCGGATGACTATCCGCTTCACCAGGCTTTCAACCAATTGAATGACACCTTCAAGGGCCTGAGGGCCGACATGGAGACTCAGCACCAATTGCTTGAAAATGTCGTGGCGCACACCTCGGTGCCGCTGGTATGCTTTGACGAAGTCAATGAAGAGGTTTACTTGTTCAACGATGCGGCCAAAGAGCTTTTCCAGGTGGCGTTCTTCCGGAAGCTTGACACCTTGCGGCGCGCAGAAGAAAAACTGCCGGATTTTCTCAGGAGCATTCGCGACGGAGAAAAGGGTTCCTTTAAGTTCGAGCGGGAGGGAAAGTATGTTTTTCTTTCGATTACCTCCAGACATATTTTGTTCAAAGACAAAAAATTGAAGCTTATCGCGCTCACGGATGTCAGCAGTGAACTGTCGGCGCGGGAGGCAGAAGCCTGGCAGAAGTTGTTGCGGGTGTTAACGCATGAAATTTCAAATTCAGCGATTCCGCTTTCCACGCTTTCGTCGTATATCACGGAGATGATGGCATCAGCAAAGGCCGTTAACAGGGAGCTTTCGACGGAAGAACGAACTGACGTGCTGGAGAGCCTGAAAACTATTGATCACCGTAGCCGCACGCTTAAGGAGTTTGTTCAGAACTTTCGGCTGGTAGGACAAGTACCGGATCCCCGTTTTGAGAGAGCGTCTTTGGGTGAGATGATG
>JAYRXB010000050.1:0-3629 GCA_041917735.1 Cyclobacteriaceae bacterium | reverse complement strand
TCGATCTTGTTTTCGACCATCAGCCGCTGCGCTTTCTCAATGCGAGCTTTGCGTTCGTCGACGGTAATGGGCTGAACCCCGTCCATCATCGACGCCAGGGAGTCCAGCGGTGATTTGGCCTGCTCGGGCGGCGCGGGGCTCTCGCAGCCCGGGAGGGTGGAAAGCAGGGTGGCCGATCCGGCCGTCACCGCAGAGTTTCGAAGAAAGTCGCGTCTTTTCATGGCGTTGGGTTTGAGGCAAAACTAGCCGTTTCGCCGGAGGCCGGATCAGCAATTATATGGATGGCAGCAGTGTAACGTCGGGTCACCGACCGGAATTCACCAACCGTAACTTTTTAGAATGCGGGGATGTGAAAATCGCTTACATTAAGAGACAAATCCCAAAAGAACTATGAAACGCTACCTTCTCCTGCTTTGCGCGATGGCCCTGGTATTGACGGGCATCGCACAGCCTTATACCTTGAACGCCATCAAGAGCGCTCCATTTCCGAACGAACTAACCGGTGCGTCCCAGGGCTCGAAGATTGCCTGGGCATTCAATGAAGAAGGCCGACGCAACGTGTATGTGGCTGAAGGGCCGGACTTTAAACCGCGAAAGCTCACCAGCTTCAATACCGACGACGGTCAGGAGATCACCAGCCTCAGCATTTCCAATGACGGCAAGTGGGTCGTTTTCGTTCGTGGCGGCGACCATGGCTCCAACTGGGAAGATGGACTTCCGGTAAACCCCGCCTTCACGACCACACCATATAAGGTACAGATACTCAGCGTTCCGTTTGCCGGTGGCGACACCAAATCGCTTGCCGAGGGCGACTTCCCGGTCATCCATCCGAAAGGCGCCGAGGTAACATTTGTTCGGGGCAATCAACTTTGGACTGTCCCCGTAGATGGTTCAGGAAGTGCAAAGAACTTGTTCACTACCCGTGGCGCAATCAACGACTTTGCGTGGTCACCCGATGGTTCGCGACTTGCTTTCGCCGTTGGAAGGGGAGATCACTCGTTTATCGGCGTCTATACCAACGCGGAAACCCCCATCCAATGGATGGCGCCCAATTTCAATCATGATGGTTCTCCACGGTGGTCCACGGATGGTACGCGGATCGCGTTCGTCCGTGCACCGGGAAGTGGCGGTGCTCCCGATTCTGTGCTGACACGACGCCATCGTCCCTGGTCGATCTGGATGGCAGATGTTAAGTCGGGCAAGGCTACACAACTGTGGAAAGCACCCACGACCCTGCGCGGTTCATTCCCTACCACACACGGTGGCACCAACCTGCATTGGGGTGCCGGCGAGCGAATCACCTTCCTTTCATACCATGACGGCTGGCCACACCTGTATTCCATTTCGTCGCAGGGCGGTGCTCCGCTGCTGCTTACCCCAGGCAACTTCATGGCCGAGTACATTAAACTGAGCCCGGATGGAAAATGGTTGGTGTTCTGTGCCAACGCAGGTCCTGACAAACTTGATCTCGATCGGCGGCATGTGGTGCGTGTGCCGGTCGACAAAGCGGCCATGGAAGTATTGACACCCGGTGCCGGACTCGAGTGGACTCCCGTGGCAACCGGTGATGGTTCTACCATGGCCTACATCAGCGCTACGGCACAACGACCGCCCATGCCTACGGTCATGACGCTGGCCACCAAGCAGACGAAAGTCCTGGGTACCGAGTTGATTCCGGCTTCATTCCCTGAGAAGAGCCTGGTGACGCCCACGAAAGTAACCTTCACCTCCCCGGATGGCGTGCTCGTTCATGCCGACCTGTTTGAGCCCGTAGGCGGAGCCGCGAAGAAGCCGGCTATCATCTACATTCACGGGGGCCCACCGCGCCAGATGTTGCTCGGCTGGCATTATTCCGACTATTACTCCAACGCCTACGCATCCAATCAATACCTGGCCAACCTCGGCTTTGTGGTGCTTTCGGTGAACTACCGCCTGGGCATCGGCTACGGCTTTGAGTTTCATCAGCCAGCAAACGCGGGCACGAACGGCGCATCCGAGTACCTCGACATAAAAGCGGCTGGCGAATGGCTGGCCAAGCAGGCGAATGTGGACCCTGCCCGGATTGGAGTGTACGGTGGCTCGTATGGTGGCTACCTGACCGCCATGGCGCTGGGCAAGGATTCGAAACTCTTTGCCGCAGGCGTTGACATCCACGGTGTGCACGACCGCACCATCGAACGGACGCGTAACATGGTGGCACCCGACCGCTATGAGCGCGCGCCGGATGCCGACAAGGCGCTCCAGGTAGGTTGGCAGTCGTCGCCCACGGCCTACGTCGACACCTGGACATCGCCCGTACTGATGATTCACGGCGACGACGACCGTAACGTGCGGTTCAGCCAGACTACGGACCTGGTGCGGAGGTTGGACAAGAAAGGCGTTGAAGTAGAGACGATGGTTGTGGTGGACGATACGCACCACTGGATGAAGCACACGAATGCCTTGGCCGTATACCAGGCTACCGCCGATTACTTTGCCAAGAAGCTGATGAAGAAATAATGGCAGAGAAGAAAGTCTCGATCAAGGTTTCAGCCACGCTGGGATCGGTTTCTGCCAAGGTCATCGAAGCAAAAAAGGCAAAGGCGGTATTGGTGCTGGCGCACGGGGCAGGGGCCGGAATGGAACACCCGTTCATGAAGAACCTCGCGCTGGCGCTGGCCGAAGAAGGCATATCCACGCTGCGATACAACTTCCCTTACATGGAGCAGAAGCGTGGAAGGCCCGATGCCCCGGCTGTGGCCATGAAGACGGTGGAAGCTGCGGCGGCCAAGGCTGCGGATCTTTTTCCCAAGCTTCCAGTACTGGTTGGCGGAAAGTCGTTTGGAGGAAGAATGTCGTCGCACTGGGTTTCAGCGGGTAAACCCGAAGCCGTACGTGGACTTGTCTACTTCGGGTTTCCGCTGCACCAGGCGGGGGCTCCATCGATCGAACGTGCCGAGCATTTGTACACGATCACCATACCAATGTTATTCCTCCAGGGTACGCGCGATGCGCTTGCAGACCTTACCAGCATCAAAAAGGTCTGCAAGAAACTCAAGCAATCGACCTTGGTGACTTTTGAAGGTGCCGATCACAGTTTCAAGGCAGGGAAAGAGAACCTTATTCCCAAACTGGCGGAGACGGTGGCCCGGTGGATAAGCCAATGAGCAATCGTATTCAGGCTCCTGGGCGAATGCGCTTTTGTAAGGTGTTGCAACTCGCTACAATTCCGCCTCCGCTTCAATCTCAACGAGGTAGGGATTCCCGATGAGGTCGGCCTTCACCATGGTGTTGGCAGGTTGTACCTCTTTGAAGCGCTCGCCATGCGCACGGGCTACCGGTTCCCAGTGCGACAGGTTGCGGAGGTAGATCCGGGTCCGGACAACATCCTCCAGTTTTCCCCCCAGTGATTGCAGCGCGCCTTCGATCTTGTCGATGATGAAATGCGTTTGCGCAGCCGGATCATCGCCACCGATGGGCAGTAAACCATGGGTGGCCGTGGTGCCGGAAACGAGGATGCGGTTGTCTTTGCGTACCGCCCTGCTGAAGCCGGCCAGGTCTTCCCAAACGGTTCCGCTTAGCGCTTTGGAGCGCGTGTCACTGACTTCCTTCACCGGGTAAGGTGCAGGCATGGCTTCAATGTGGTGGCT
>JAYRXB010000049.1:0-2780 GCA_041917735.1 Cyclobacteriaceae bacterium | reverse complement strand
CTTTCTGCTGGGTACCACCACGGGTCTGCGGCTTGAAGAGAATCTTAATCCCGGTGGAGTCCCCGGCACGTATCAACTTTTTCTCGGCTTCGGCCGATATGCATGCGCAGTTGCCCTGAATGGCTTTGATCTTGAGGTCCTTTTTTCCTTTGTTGTAGAGTTTCACTTTTCGCTCAAGCGATGCCCCCGGAGGATACTGACCAAAGTCAATGGACGATTCCCGCAAAATAGCCTGTGGCGCCGTAAGCAATTCTTCGTTGGTTGGCGGCGCGTAGAATTCTTCCAGTGTAGCAAACAGAGAGAAGCCCTTCACCTCCTCACCCGGATCTGAAGTAGTAATTCTCACGTTATCCGATGCAAAACCATAGGTCCCTTTTGCCTTGCCGTCATAGGTAATCGTTATGACACCTTTCTGACCTGGCTCCAACACGCCAGGCATTTCAACGTGCACAAACGCAGGCTTCTCCACAGCCAGGAATTTCATGGGGATATCCCCGGCGTTGAGAATGGGGAACTGCTTGGACGAAGGTTCGCGGTTGAGGTATACCGTGCCCATACTAAACGTACGCGACTGGAGGCGAAGCTTCCCGGAAACCACCGCGTAGTCGGTCTCGCCACTGAGCATGCTCACTACCGTCCCCTTGATCTGCAAAACGATGGGGTTGGCATCGATGTCAGTAATCAGGGTTAGCGACTTGTTGAAAAAACCGGGGCGTCCTTTCGGATCGAAGCTGGCTTTGATGAATCCTGCCTTTCCCGGAAGCACGGGCTCCTTGGTCCATGCCGGCGTAGTGCAGCCGCAGGAGGCGCTCACGTTCAGGATCTTCACCGGGCGGCCACTGCTGTTCGTGAACACAAATTCGTGATCGGCGTTCCCCTTGTTTTCCGCAATCTCACCAAAGTTAAATACCTTCTCCCGGAAGATCAGGGGTTCGGTACTCTGGGCCGACGCCAGGCTGCATGCCAGGATCGTATACACTGTTGTCAATCGCCACATAGAACAATAATGGCCCAAAAATAAGGGGATTTAGGCGAACCCTGTTTTCTTTGCACCCATTATGGCACGAATTCTTACCGGCATTCAGAGCAGTGGCAAACCGCACTTGGGCAACCTGCTGGGTGCCATCCTCCCTGGTATCGAACTGTCACGCAAGCCGGGGAATGACTCTCTCTTCTTCATTGCCGACCTTCACTCCCTGACAACCCTTCGCAACGCTGAAACCCGGCGCCAAAATACGCTTGCCGTGGCCGCGGCCTGGATTGCCTGCGGGTTCGACACTAGCAAAAATGTCCTGTATCGCCAAAGCCGTATACAGGAAGTGACGGAACTGACGTGGTACCTCAGTTGCTTCGCACCCTACCCCATGCTTGCCAATTCCCACGCGTTCAAGGACAAAGCCGACCGGCTTTCAGAAGTTAATGCCGGAGTGTTTTTGTACCCCGTACTCATGGCTGCAGACATCATCGGGTATGATGCCCACATTGTTCCCGTTGGAAAGGATCAAAAACAGCACCTCGAAATCACGAGGGATATTGCAAATACATTCAACAACCTCTATGGAGAAACCTTCGTGGTCCCGGAGGCACGGATTGATGAAGCGGTCATGACCATCCCCGGCGTGGACGGAAACAAGATGAGCAAGTCGTCAAATAATATCCTGGACGTATTGGGTGATGAAAAGACACTCAAGAAACAAGTGATGTCAATCGTGACCGACAGCACGCCCATGGAGGCGCCCAAGAACCCGGATAAGGACAACGTCTTTGCCATTTACAAACTGGTGGCGACCCCGGAACAGACCGCTGAACTGAGGAAGAAATACCTGGCTGGAAATTTTGGTTATGGGCATGCCAAGAACGAACTACTCGGTGTCCTGATCGACAAGTACAAAGACGAACGCGCACGCTTCCAACACCTGATGGCACACCCCCAGGAAATCAACCAGCAACTGGAGCAAGGTGAGGAAAAAGCGAGGGCGATTATTCGAGCGGTGGTCTCCCGAGTCAGGGCTAAGCTTGGATTTGACTAGCCACGGATTTCACGGATTTACACAGATGATTAATCCTGAGCCTAGAGTACAAGACGCTTGTATTCAAGACTTGAACGTCCAAAGTTGATGACCAGGCCTACTTTGCAACCTGAGACTTTGAGGTAGTTGATTGTTTGTCTCTGACTTGCAGAATTTAGTCCGCCCTCCTGCGCCTTTACTTCGAGGATAACCTTGTCGTAAACCACAAAATCAGAACGATACCGATGTCGAAGAATAGACCCTTTGTACTCGATCTCGTAATCCTCTTCACGACTGAAGGGAATCCCACGAGCAGTAAATTCCATTTCAATAGCATCCTTATAGACTACCTCAAGAAACCCATGTCCAAGTAGCCGATGAACCTCCATGCAAATGCCAATTATGGAGTAGGTCTCCTCGCTTAGGTGAACTTCACTCACCCCGGCAATCTTCAACTACCGAACCTAACAACCAAAATTTGCCTTGACGGAAAACATGACAAAACACTATCGGCACAATCCGCATCTGTGTAATCCGTGCAATCCGTGGCTCACTTAGCCGTCCACACAATCTGCTGCTTCTCGGTCCCGATGGTGAGGGCTATGCGCGGGGGGCTGGGGAGGATAACGAGCTTGGTGTCTTTACCCGGAAAGTCGTCCATTTCGACAAACACGCCTTCGGTGCTCGGAGCGGTATATTCACCTTTGTCGCTTACCTGGTACTTCTTGGCAATGTAGGCGATGGGCACCAGCACATCGCTGTCGGGGCAGT
>JAYRXB010000048.1:0-2472 GCA_041917735.1 Cyclobacteriaceae bacterium | reverse complement strand
CCGGGGATGAAAACGTATCCACCATAACCGAACTTCCAGACGGCACCTTCCTGATTGCCGGGACAACCACCTATACGGGCCCGACCAAGCCGGATCCAACGGGGGGCTTGGCGCCTGGTCTGGTGGATACTCACGACGCCCTCAAGATTCGGTTGAACGCCGATTTGACCGTATTTACACCCTGGTTGCAGACGTATGGACTCAAGGCCGATGACGGATCAGCTAAGATTGTGCCGGCACCTTCTGTTCCCGGTGTCTATGGTTCATATTATGCATTCGGCTACACCAATTTCGTGTCCGTGGGTACGGTAATCAATTACAATTACGCCCTCTATGTTCTCGATAACCTCGGCGATCCGGCCAATAAGGTTACCTACGCAGGGACTACTGCCAACGAGACCGTGAGTTCGGTGGCCGCGCAAAGTTCTTCATTTCTGCTTTCTGGCTTGGCATCTAATACCGCTTCCAGTTTCTACGTGGTGGAAACCGCATTGCCAGATGAATTCTTCGGATTCCCACTCACCGAAAAGAGTGTATCCATCGACCTGGGAACAAACCTGAGTGGGCACACTGCATGTTGGAAAGCGTTGGTGTCCGGCGGGTATTACGTGCTCGGCGAGGAGAACGGATTCGACGCCAATCAGAACTGGTTGCTTACCAAGATCAGTAACAGCCTTTTGCCCGAATGGACTCAACCTATTGTTTACGGCGGTGAAGGACCGGATTCTGTTGGAGCCGTTCAAGAGCTTCCCGACGGGCGGGTCGTGATTATCGGAACCATGCGGACCGGGCGTCCCGATGCCGGCGAGTACAAGCTCACCTTGGTCAAGGTAAATCCTGAAGGAAAGTTCGAAAAGTAGGCCAAAAACTGCCTAAATTGGGTTACTTTTGGTGTTTTAGGGATATACACTGAAAGTTTGGCCACCCCTATGCAGAGACTTCTACCGTCGTTCATTTTTCCGTGCCCGACCAATCGCTCAACTGCCCGCGCAGTTTTCCCGGATACGAACACGCATTCATCACTAATCGCAGCACGGTGATGCCCCTGATTGAACACGCTACGCCGTTGGCCCGAAGGTTCTTTGTGGTAGCGGCATTGCTGCTCGTTTC
Source organism: Cyclobacteriaceae bacterium (assembly GCA_041917735.1). Taxonomy (GTDB): domain Bacteria; phylum Bacteroidota; class Bacteroidia; order Cytophagales; family Cyclobacteriaceae; genus ELB16-189. The sequence continues at coordinate 1,362 of JAYRXB010000048.1, read as the reverse complement.
CTTTGGGGCGAATGCGGTCACCTATTTCACCCGCGCAACGGGTAACTGGAATTCCAATACGACCTGGTCACTAACCAGTGGCGGAGCCGCAGTTGGTATCGGTGTATTTCCGGTGGCCGGCGACGACGTCATCATCGAAAGTGGATTCAATGTCACCTTAACGGCCAATGCGGCCTGTGCCTCGATTACATTTGCCAGCAACACCGTTTCGCACACCCTGACACTGGGCGCGTTTCAGTTGACGGTTTCAGGAACGATTACCATCCCCAGGGCCAGCCTTGGCAATCTCAATACCATTACTGTAGGAACTGGAACCCTGAACGCAGCAACAATTGCGTTTACGAATGGCGGCGGCGGTGTGCGCCATTCAGTTACTGTAACGACGGGCACAGTTAACGTTACAGGCAATATCACTACAGATAATGCAGGAGGGAGTGCAACGGTCTCCTTTTCGAGTACCGGCACCCTGAATATCGGTGGTGCATTGCTTGCTGCAGGCGGAACACTAACAACATTCGCCGGAAACACGGTCAACTACAACGGCGCAGGACAAACCGTGAAGGCCACTACCTACCTGGGGGACGTAACATTCTCCGGATCGGGTGCAAAGAACTTTCCAGGGGCCACCACCATCAATGGCATACTCTCACTGCAGGGAACAGCCACTGCAACCGGCACTACACCCACATTTGGCGGATCAGCCACCCTCGAGTATCGCGGTTCTGCAGCGCAAACTACCGGAATTGAGTTTCCGGCAACCTTCTCCGGTACCGGTGGGGTACGAATTGAAAATGCAAATGGTGTATCGCTGAATGGTGTTCGGACCATCGGAGCCACCAGCAACCTGACCATTGGAAACTCGATACCCAACTCGCAATTCCTCGATGCGGGGTTTCAACTGACAAGCACAGGCACACTCAACCTGGTATCGGGAGAGTTTGAACTGGGAAGTGTGGGCACCGCTACAACCTGGCCGTCGTTCGGGACTCAAAATATATCTGCCGGAACAACTGTCAGCTACGTTTCCGGTGTTGCTCAGAATGTCTCCGGAAGTCCCACCTATGCCAACCTCAATTTGTCAGGAGGCACCAAAACAGCACTGGGAACAACTTCAGTATCCGGCAACCTCACCAACAGCACAACGTTCGTGGTTGGGCTCAACACGCTTGCTGTTTCCGGTACCATCAACAACGGCGGCGGTACGCTTCGGTTTACGGGCGCGTCCAACGGCTTGGCGGTAGCTACCGGTACCGTCGAATATGCCGGAAACTCCCAATTGGTATTCCCGGGCACCTACAACAACCTCACCATCAACCAAGCCAGCGGGTCGGCATCCCTTTCGGGAGACACGAACGTGAATGG
>JAYRXB010000047.1:0-2874 GCA_041917735.1 Cyclobacteriaceae bacterium | reverse complement strand
CTTTGTCGAGACGGGTTTCGCAGGCTACACCCCACTTCGTGTAGTGTGCTGAAACAGCGTGTGCAATTTCCCCTTCACCGGCCTCCCGGAGTTTGCCCACAATGATGTGGGGGTGTTGGTCGGGATAGACCTCGTAGTCGGCGTCGTGCAACAGCCCGGCTATCGCCCATCGGTCGGCGGGCTCACCCAGGTGAAGGGCGTATGCTTCCATCACCAACTCTACCGTGCGCATGTGTCGCAGCAGGCTGGCGCTTTTTGTCATGGTGGCCAGCAAGGCGCGGGCTTCGTCTCGGGTCATTTCAGGCAGCGGTTTTTTTCTTGCGCTTGGTATACACCAGGTTGAAGGAAGCGATGCCGGCGATGAGGGCCAGGACCACCGTAACGATAATGATCTGCGCATTGCGCAGCTTCAACGACTGGTTTTGATTCTGGAGGTGAAGCTCCTGGAGTTCGCTTTCCCGTTCTTGCATGACCAGGGCAATATCCATTTGGGCAATCCGGCGGGTGCTCTCTTCACCGAAGATTTTCTCCCGGGCACCGTCATACTTCTGGAGCATTTCGTAGGCATTCTTGTAATCACCCTGGCGCGCATAGTTGGCCGAAAGGCTTTTCAGGATCTGGGGTACGATGTAGTTGGCCTGCAAGTCGGCCGCAAGCTGCAAGGCCTGATCGAGGTATTGCTGGGCTACCTTGGGTTGGGCTGCCTTTTCATACAACTCACCCAGGTTGGCGAGAATGGAAAGTTCTGTGGCACGGTCGTTCTGCCGTTGCACCATGTCCAATGCCCGGCGATAGTACTCCACGGCACGTTGGTAGTTGCCCTTCCGGTAATAGAGGTTCCCGATGTTGGTCAACGGATCGGGGAACTCCTTGCCTGCCTTTTCAGCAAGCTTGTAGGCATCGGTATAGTAGCTCAGCGCCTTGTCATACAGCTGTAAGTCGCTGTGCAGGTTACCCAGGTTGTTCATCGATCCGATGATGCGGTCGGTGAGCCCCAGCGCCACAAACCCCTCGTGCGAAGATTCAAAATACGTGAGGGCCTGGGCGTAGTTCTTCTTCATCGTGTAGATGTTGGCAATGTTGTTCTTGGTGGTAGCGATGCCTTCGGCGTGCTGAAGCGTCGTGTAGATCTCAAGCGAGTGGAGGTAGTGACCAAGGGCAATGTCGAGTGCGCCCTGGTTGCGGTACGCCACTCCCAGGTTGTTGTAGCAGGCAGCCTTGCCTTTTTCATCGCCAACCTGGTCGGCCAGCGTGAGTGCTTCGCGGGTGTATCCAACAGCCTTCACAGGGTCGGAGTTGATATACGCCCGAAACAACTCGTTCATGATCTTCACTTTCTCGGCACCTTGTGCGGTGGCCAGCCTGGTTTCCAGGCTATCGACCGCACCGGCAAGCGCTCCCGTGGTCAACCACAGGATCGGCAGAAACAACAAACGCCTCATCATGGAGCTAAATTTAGGGATATTCGGGGACAGCAAAGCCGACGGGTACAACGGTGGCCTGCGGTATTATTTCCGGATCGCCTTTTCAACCTCCTCGGGCACCTTGCAGTCGGTGATCCTACGGGTGTCGGAAAGAACAAATATCAGCCAATCGCCCCGTTCGTTTCGGATAAGCTGAAAGGCGTCGACGCCACAATGGCGAAATGTACCGTTGAGGTAAAAGGCGTAGTCGGCCCACACCTGCGCGAAATCTCCGTCGATGAAGACTTTTTCATTCCAGGTTAGTTCGTCGTAGGTGTCTGTCCGCGGTTTGCCTACGGCACGAAGGAAGTCGTTGAGGGTCTCTGTCCGCAACAATGGCAGTCCCGTTTGCGGCTGCTTCACCACGGTATACAGTGACGCCTTGGGATGGAATACCTTGCGGATGGTGGCCGTATCACCGCGCTTCATGCCTTCAAACAGGACATGAACGGGGTTAAGGATGGCATCTTGCTGGGCGATGGCAGGCACGGACGAAAGCGCAAGGAAAAGCAGGAGGGGTATTTTCATGGGACAAAGTTCGAAATTGACAGTTATGGAGCAACGCCGCAAACGGGTACTTCGTTGAAACTGGAAACCGCCGTATCTTTAGTTATGGTGCGATCCCTGGTCATCCTGCTGCTTGCGGTATCCGCCGCCTTCGGTCAAAAGGAGGAGATCCGCCGAAGCATCTATTTCGACGGCGGCAGCTACTTCATCGATGACTTCCAGGCGGAGGACCTTTCGCGCTGGCTGGATTCTATCCCGAACCTGCTGGACAAGTACGAGATCCAACTGATCAGCCACACCGACCCGGTGGGGGGCCAGCGTTACAACCAGTGGCTGTCGCGCATGCGCAGCGAGGCCGTCTTTCAACTGCTCATCCAACGCGACATTCCCGAAAAGAAGATCCACATCAAGGACTGGGGGCTTGAAAATCCCGTTTACGACAACCACTCCTTTGCTGGTCGGATCATGAACCGACGCGTTGATGTCATTGTGAGGCCCGTAGTATTCTAATCTGGCGTAAGGCAAAAGGCTAAAAGGTGAAGGCTAAAGGCCAGTTCAACCTTCTGTTTTTAGCCTTGAGCCTTTAGCTTTCAGCCTTCTTTCTGTCCGATTTCGGGCACCTTTTTTCACCGCCGGACGGATTTAATGCAACCATTATCGAATTCAGCCGTCTAATCCATCAGACAGGCCCATGGCATCATTATTGGCATAACCCCCCGGCAAAAACCCATGATCAAGCTCAAAGACATTGATAAGTACATCGATTCCCGGTTCCAACGGACGTTCATTCTCAAGGGAGTGGAACTGGAGGTGCAACAAGGTGAATTCGTAACCATCATGGGCCCCAGCGGCTCGGGAAAGTCCACGCTGATGAACATCGTCGGGATGCTGGACGAGCCTTCGG
>JAYRXB010000046.1:0-3441 GCA_041917735.1 Cyclobacteriaceae bacterium | reverse complement strand
CAAAATGACGTGGACCGGGAACGCGTACACCGGACGAGTCTTATTGAAACAGGGATTCTACAACTACCAATATTGGGTATCGCCGGCCAATGGGTTATCCGGAAACTATTTTGAAGGAGACTTCTTCCAAACGGAAAACATGTACGAAGTACTGGTATACTACCGGTCGTTCCAACCCAATGCCGATCTGCTGGTTGGCTACTTCCAACTTCCTGTAAATCCGCGGTAACTCAGGCGTAAACAAGCTCCATATCCGCATTCTTGCGGATGGAGTCGTTGTTGGCCATATCGAGCATCCCAAAGCCCTTGTGGGTGAAATGCCCGAGGCCATGCTCATAGACGAATTGCTGCACGATCGGGGCGGCAAAGAGCGTAAACGGGAAGGTATATCCCCTCACCTCATACTTGATATCCGAGTCGTAAAGCGGGTAGATGCGCGCAAACTTCTTGTGCGTGCTTTGTATCCGGTTGAGGTAATCCTTGTCGGGTACCAGCTGAAACTTGTAGAGATCCGTCAGTTGCCCGGGCGTGTATCGGCCTGAGCTCTGCATCTGGCTGATGGTCGTATCGTAGAGGAGGTCTGAGAACTCATCGGTCTCCGGGTTGATGAATCGCTTGGCCGACTCGTCGTTGAAGGCAGCCGGCAGCAGCACGATGGGCGAAATGCAGAGGTATTTGACCCGTTCCGAAACGGTGATGGGCTCCTCGTGCTCGACCAGTTCTGGCGAGAGCTGGAGCATGCCAATCATGATCTCCTTATGATCGAAGAGGACCTTGAGGAAGTAGTCGAGGAAGTCCTTGTCGGCTGTGCTGAACACCAGGGTGACGCGGGAGGAATAGAAGTGCAAGCCCTTCCGGCTAATCTTCGTCTGTCCTTTCAGGCCACTGAAGTTATAGTGGGTGAACTGCTGGAATCGGGGGTCCTTTCCGGCTACAATCATTCCTTTGACGGTCTGGGCAAGGAGGAACTGGTGGTGGAAAGGGACAAAACCGCCTTTGTTCCGTAGCGCGAAGACAATCCGTACTCTCACGTGGTTTGCTTGTTAGGGAAAAAATAGGCCAACACCGCAAAAAATGTAACTGCGGATAGCTAAAGTACTAAAAATCAGGCTTTCGCGTAGTGGCTTCTACAAATAATTTTGATGAACAGTATAATCTACTGTTTATCAACAATTTATGCTTCCAAATTCAGGTTACACATTAAACCTGAAATGCATGACATCACCATCTTCGACGACATACTCCTTACCCTCGACGGCAAGCTTCCCGGCCTCACGGATAGCCGCCTCTGACTTGTACTTCTGGTAGTCCGGGATCTTAATGACCTCGGCACGGATGAAGCCCTTTTCGAAGTCGCTGTGAATGACCCCGGCTGCCTGGGGTGCCTTCCACCCCTTATGGATCGTCCAGGCCCTGACTTCCTTCTCGCCGGCGGTAAAGTAGGTGATCAGGTTAAGCAAGTGGTAGGCCGCATGGATAAGCTTGGTCAAGCCTGACTCCTTCAGGCCATACTCCTGAAGGAAGGCATCCCGGTCAGCGATGCTTTCCAATTCCGCGATCTGGGCTTCAATCGCGGCACAAACAACCACGACCTCTGCCCCTTCGTCCTTCACCAGGTTGCGGATCGCATCCACGTACTTGTTCCCCGTATGGATGGCGGCCTCATCCACGTTGGTGACGTAAATGACCGGCTTATCGGTAAGCAACTGGAGGTCCTCAATGGCCTTCCGATCCTCCGCGTCGGTCTTCACCGACCGGGCGTTCTTTCCCGCCTGGAGGGCAGCGGCAAACTGCTGCAGCACGGCCAATTCCTTCTTGGCCTTTGCATCCCCGCTCTTCGCCGTACGCTCAACTTTGGCAATTTTCTTTTCAACCGACTCAAGGTCTTTCAGCTGAAGCTCTGTGTCAATGATTTCCTTATCGGCCACCGGGTTGATGCGCCCATCGACGTGGATGATGTTGTCATTTTCGAAGCATCGGATCACGTGGGCGATGGCATCAACCTCCCGGATGTTGGCCAGGAACTGGTTGCCGAGCCCTTCGCCTTTTGACGCGCCCTTGACGAGGCCGGCGATATCGACAAACTCGAAGGAGGTTGGGATTACTTTCTGAGGATTGACTAGGCCGGATAGGATGTTCAGGCGCTCGTCGGGCACAGAAATCACGCCCACATTAGGTTCGATGGTGCAGAACGGGAAATTGGCTGCCTCGGCCTTGTTGTTGGATAACGCGTTGAAAAGGGTCGACTTACCCACGTTTGGAAGGCCGACAATACCACATTTTAAACCCATAGCTGTTTCTTGACTCTCAGGCTACCTGCCTGCAAAAAGTCCGCAAATATAAGGGAAAGAGGTGCTAAAGTGTTGAGGTCTTGAAGTGTTGAGGTGCTGAAGAAGAAAGGTAAGGGTCTACCTGAGCTCCTGAGCAAAGTCGAAGGAGGGTTAACGGAAAGTAAAAACCCTGCCGCGGTCCCCGAAGGGTGCAGCAGGGTTTTCGGTTTAGGAATAGGTTAGGTAAAGATAATTAATCCCACTTCAATTCGCTATCGATGCCGGCAGATTTTGCTTCGGCCACCTCTTCACGCTCCTCACGCTGCTGGTCAAATTGGCTGAAATCCACGCCGGGCATCAACTCATTCTTCACGTGACTCACGGTATTATTCAATGCTTCGAGAAACTTGTTGAAGTCTTCCTTGTAGAGGAAAATTTTATGCTTTTCGTAGGTAAAACCGTCATCATTCTGGTTGTACCGCTTCTTGCTCTCCGTGATCGTCAGGTAATAGTCGTTGGAGCGGGTGGACTTCACGTCGAAGAAGTAGGTTCGCTTTCCGGCCTTCACTTTCTCCGAGTAAATCTCGTCGCGGCCGTTCTTATTCTCTTCCACAAATCGGCGGTTTAGGTTAGTTTTAGGTTTTTAGGTCTGACCAAGTTAGCAGTTTGGCCAACAATAGCAAACAGGCCGTTCCAAAAATGAGGGTCAAAAAGGCCTAAATCAGGCTGAAAAACCATTTTTGCCATCACGTGAAGATCTCCCCTCCAGAAATAGGATATACCGGTAGCCTCGAACTGCTGGCCAAGCAATTGGTAGAGGGGTTTATCACTGGCCTCCACAAATCGCCCTATCACGGCTTTTCGGTTGAGTTTGCCGAGCACCGACTCTACAACGAAGGGCAAAGTACCCGGCACATCGACTGGAAGGTTTTTGCACGTACGGACCGGCTTTATACCAAGCAGTACGAGGAAGAAACTAACCTCCGCTGCCAGATCGTGCTCGACTGCTCGTCGTCGATGCGCTACCCGGCCGATACACAAGCCAAGCTTAGGTTCAGCATCTATTGCGCCTCTGCCCTGGCCCATCTTTTGCACCGCCAGCGGGATGCTGTCGGCCTGTGCCTGTTCTCCGACAAGGTTGATGAACTTACTCCCGTAAAATCAACCGGCT
>JAYRXB010000045.1:0-5082 GCA_041917735.1 Cyclobacteriaceae bacterium | reverse complement strand
CGGTGGCATTGGCCGATTGAACCAATGACCCTGGTTCTTCTCACGTACTGACCGATGGGCCATCCCTTCAAACGGCTCGAGGTAGAATACGTCGGCCTTCAAATCCGGTCTTGCCTCATTCTGGGTTGACACAAAGCCTTGCAAAATTTTTTCCACACCCTCAATTGCCCCCGGATTCTTGATGTGCAGGAAGGTGGTAGACCACTTTGCCCAGTCATTTTCAATCACCGATTGCTGTGCCGGATCGACGAAATAATTATCAAACGTAGCGATGAGGTCAAATCGGAAACTCGAATTTGCCGGGAAGGCCTGGTAAACGCCACCCACGGTGAATTCTCGCTGTTTTCCGGAGACCAGCTGCGTCAGCGGCTTCCCTACGGCATCCGTTGTTCCAAAGTAGGTGATCGCCAGCTTGTCGCTGATTAACACCCGGGACTTGTCATCGAGTGCGAGCGAGCCATAGCGCGGCACCATGGTAAACAGTTTGGTGAAAACCGGGTCAGCGTATACGAACTCCGTTTCAAAGACCTCATCTCCTATTCTAAACTGTGCAGATTTGCTGATATACCGAATTACCTCTTCGACGCCTGTCGCTCTTTCCCGGAGAATGGCGCCCGCGGGCATGGGACACACACCGTATGGAATCTCCTTTCCATCGGATCGATTCAGGAAACTGACGCGATAGATTTCCGGTGCCAATGCCTGGTGCTTGTCAAAACCCACATTGAAATCGTAGTTCACATAGGCCGTCACACAGCAGGCCAGGGCGATGCTCATGCCGACGAGGTTGATGAAGTAGGGTGCCGGGTTCCGCATCAGGTTGCGCAACGTAAGCAGGAAGTAGTTTTTCAGCATAGACGGAGGGATTAAGAGTAGAACGGCTCTACGCGTCGTTCGTTACGCCAGCGGCATACCAATTACCGCATTCGACGGGATATTCCATGAATATTCATGAACTGCCAAGGTCCGGAGCTACAGCTGACTCAACCAGTTTCTCCAGGGTTTCCTCCGGGTGGCTCAGGCTTTGCGCTACCCCGGCAAACGCCGTCATCGCATGAATGGTAACCGCAGGCCAGTTGATTCCCGACACGGACTGCCCGCATACCACCACAACCTTCTTACCGGCATGGGTGGCGCGCCGTATGACACCATCCACCACCTTTCCACCCTGGGTTTGACGATCGACCTTACCCTCACCGGTTATGACCACGTCTGCCCACGATAGCGCTTGCTCAAACTCCACCAGCTCCATTATTACATCAATGCCTGGCCGTAGTTTTGCGCCAAGCCAGGCCACGGCGGCGCCGGCCAGTCCGCCACCCGCTCCGGTGCCCGGCATTTCCTGAAGGTTGATTCCCGTTGAACGCTGTATCAACGCAGCCAGGTGGCGAAGCCCGGCATCCAGGAGAAGTACATCCTCGGGACTCGCGCCTTTTTGCGGGGCATAAACCCATGCAGCACCGTGTTCACCGTAGAACGGATTGCTCACATCGCGCAAGGCCGTAAAAGTTGTTTTGCGAAGCTCACCCATCACGGGCCGATCATGGATCTTCTCCATGCGATGGAGTGATCCGCCGCACGGAAAAACTTCGTTGCCTGAATTGTCCAGCATCCGGGCGCCGAGCGCTGCCATCATGCCCGTTCCACCGTCGCTGGTCGCGCTGCCGCCGATACCCAGGATAATGTTCCTGGCCCCCCGCATCACTGCATCCCGGATCAGTTCACCTGTACCCAGCGACGTTGTCCGCAAAGGATTGAATTCGTGGGGTTGGAGCCGCATCAATCCACTGGCCTCTGCCATCTCCACATAAGCCGTCTGGCGATCGGTATGTAAAGCGTAGCGGGCCACCACGGGCCTCATGAGGGGATCGTGCACGCGGCATTCCACGGGAGTGGCGCCACGGTCGAGGAAACACGCCAGCGTTCCTTCGCCTCCATCGGCCATTGGAAGCACCCGAACTTCCACAAGCTTGCCGGAGCGATGCAAACCACGACCAATAGCCTCCCCGGCCTGGCGGGCCGACATCGTACCCTTGAATTTGTCCGGACAAACAAGAATTCTCATGGAGCCTGGAGGAGGTTACGAAAGATACGCAGTCGCTGCGCCACAACTCCTTTTTCATCAGCCAGGAAACTGTTAACTTCAACCATGTATCACCTGGTTTATACCAGCCATGCTACCCGGCCCTTTGGCGAGTCTGATCTCATCGACCTGCTCCAGGAATGCCGTGCCTTCAACCGTCAACACGGCATTACCGGCATGTTGCTCTACATCCAGGGCAAGTTTATCCAGGTGCTCGAGGGCCAGAAAGAAGATGTCGCCAAACTTTTCAACCGCATTGCCGCCGACCCAAGGCATCACCGGGTGGCCGTAATCGTGGAAGGCGAATCGAAAGAACGGATTTTCAAGGATTGGTCCATGGGATTCCGTCGGCTTACCGAACAGGAGGCCATCCACCTTAGCGGATTCCGTGACATAGATCACTTCTTTGCCCATAAACGGATCACAGAAGAAAGCAACCTGCTGTTTGTCTTCCTGAGGTTGTTCTACAATCAAAACATGGTCGAATTCCAGGAAGTCTGATTTACGCCGATCAGAAGAAGAACAATCCCGTCGCGCTCGCTGCGATGATGATAATCATGGCGGCCAGGAACCGAAGCGCAAAACGACGATCACCCTGTAGGTAGGAATAACCCGACTTACTCAACAAGTTCGTGGCGTTGATGATCAGGAAGGTCAGGAATGCAAACTTGAACGTAATCGTGTGCCCTGCCATATCCGCGAGGTTGACCATGATGGCGTCGATGCCCGCGAACGAGGCGAGCACGGAGCTGATGATGAACCCGGATTCACCGAACAGGATGAGGCAGATCTTGGTGACAATCTTGATGACTATCAACAAGGCTGCAAACTTCAATGCCGGCAGCAGGGAGAATATGGCGGTGCTCTTCTTTTCTTCGGTGGCCGCCCCACCATCATCCGGCTCCTTGCGCTTGAAATAGTAGACCGCCAGCACGGCCGCCGTCAGAATCATGATCATAATGCTCGGCAGGATCGCCATTAACCACGGTGCATTCAGCGGGCCGATGAGCAGGAAGATCTGAAAGAAACTCGCCAGGTTGGCAAGGATGGCCGCGCCGACCAAATGATTGACAAATCGGGACGCTTTGCTTCGGAGGGCCAGCGATTGGGTGGTAGATGTGGAGGAAACAAAACCTGCCATAAAACTGGTTAGCGCAAAACTGCTTTTATCTCCAACCAATCGGCTAAGTATGTAACCAAATACATCGATGCCGGTGATCAGGACCACGACGAACCAGATCTTGCGGGGGTTCACCAGGTCCAGGTTGTCGAACTGGCCAATGTTGACACCAAGCCCTTTCAACAACCCCTCCACGACCGGCAAGTCCTTCACCTTGTAAGCATAATCCGGAAGTACCGGCAATGCGACGAGGGCAATGATGGCGTAGCTGACAAACGACTGGACTTCATTTTTTGAAATCCCTGCCATCAGCTTATCCGTCTTCGACTTGAGCGAGAGGATGAAAACCAGGATCACCAGGAAAGCCACGGTGGTCTGCAGGGGAATGATGTTGAGCATCACCATCAACCCGAGGAAGAAAGTACCCAGGGCCGACAACTCGCTGGTGACACCGAAATCCTTGGTATGCAGGCCTTCGGTGATGTAGTTGCTGATCAACAGCAGGAGGAACCCGGCTATAACGGCGACACCAAGGGCAAGGTACCCGTGGGCGATGAATATCCCGGCGAGGGCCCCTGTCATCGACATCAGCGAGAAGGTGCGGATACCGCCGACATGGGCGCCCGACCCTTTGCTGCTTTCCCGTTCGAGACCTACCACGGCGCCGAAAACAAAGGCCAGAATAAGGTTAATAAACAGGTCGGGTGTCATGGTTGGTAACAAACTTAGCCGAGGAATTCAGAAAACAAAATGACCGACATCAGGAAGTCTGTTACCGCATAGGGCTTCCAAATTCCTGATTCTCTTTGTACTTTGGAAAATGCGTCTTTTGCTTGCCCTCCTCGTTGCTCCCGTATTCGCTTTGGCCCAGGTCGATACCGTAATCACCCTCAACGACATTGAGTTCCGGACTGAATTCGAGAAAAAAGCATTCGAAGCCTGGTTCACCAAGGGTGATCGCAGCGTCGTGGTGGAACTCCTGCTGGCCACCGAGCCCAATCCGGAAGGCGTCATTGGAAACGCCCGTGAACGGATAGACCAGATATCCGCACGTTTGGCGCCGGAAATAACCGCCAAACGCAAGCCGGAGAAATACGTCAAGTCCATCTACGATCAGGTCCACTCCTCATTCCTCCAAAAGTATGAGGCTGTAATCCGGTTTGCGGAGATATTCCGGACCGGTACCTACAATTGCGTAACCGCCTCGGCCCTGTATGCGCTCGTATTTGAAAAGTTGAACATCCCCTACGCGATCCAGGAAAAACCTACACACGTTTTCCTCGTGGCCTATCCGAACCAGAACAACATACTCGTCGAAACAACCGTGCCTGTTTTTGGATACCTCACCTACGATACACGATACAAGCAAAACTTCATCGACAACCTGAAGACGCAAAAACTCATTGGTTCCACCGAGCTTCAAACACAAACTGTCGACGAGCTGTTCAACAAGTACTATTTCCAGAGCGAAAACATTTCACTGGAAAAACTCATCGGCATCCACTACATGAACGATGCCCTGTTTTATGAAGACCGCAAGGACCTGAAAAACGCATTGGCGCAGAGCGAGAAGGCCTACCTGTTCTATCCCAGTCAACGCATGAAGTACATTGTCATGCATTTTGTGGTGCAGACCCTGGCCACCACGCAACCGAAGCCCCTTGAGCGGGCGGAGTTGATCGGACGTGCGGCCAAATTTTCCAACCTGGGAATCACCCCCGACATGATCAAGGGAGAGTTTGCCATGCTCACCGAGACGGTACTCACACGCGACAACAACAAAGCGCTCTACCGGCAATGCTACGAGATCATTGACCGTCAGATCACCGACCCCGACCTGCGAAAAGACATTGGTTATTTCTACAATTTTGAAATCGGT
>JAYRXB010000044.1:0-16646 GCA_041917735.1 Cyclobacteriaceae bacterium | reverse complement strand
GATGTGCGGCAATCTTCTCCGGTGGATGGCCCTGGATTGGTACGGGTGGAGTTTCTGGATGCCGAAGAAGAAGGGGAGGGCTGGCGAAAATTGTCGCTCGAGAAGCTGACCCGAGATATCGAGTACCTTCAAAGCCATGGCGTAAGGCCGGGGGAAATTGCTATGCTCGTCCGCCGAAATGAAGAAGGACAGAACATTGCCGCACATTTACTCAATCACAAACATTCACCTGGCGCTCTTGGGCATGTCAACTATGAAGTCGTCTCCAACGAGTCGCTTCGCATTGATGGGGCCGGTTCAGTCAAATTGCTGCTCGGGGCACTCGGCCACCTCGTGAACCCCGACGATCCGATTTCCCGGGCTCAGTTGTGCTATGAGTATTCACGGTTAGACGCTGCGGATCGCGAGACCTCTGAAATCTTCAGTGAGGCCGGCAAGCTATTTTTTGATAGCCAGCTTCCGGAAGCCTTCACCGCCCACAAGCTCTCGCTCAAGAAGCTCCCGCTGTTTGAACTCACCGAGACACTGATCGGCATCTTCAATCTCGGGAAAGTGACCGGTGAATTGGCCTACCTCCAGGCCTTCCAGGACCTGGTCCTTGATTTTTACACCCGCGAGCGCAACGACCTGGCCGCCTTTATCGAATGGTGGGACGAGAACAAAGACAGCGACAAGACGTCGATCAAACTCTCCGGCGAAGTAAACGCGATGAGCATACTGACCATCCACAAGGCGAAGGGGCTCCAGTTCAAGTATGTGCTCATACCCTTTTGTTCGTGGAATGTCGACCATGAAGGCTTCCGGGCCCCGCTGCTCTGGGTGACTTCCGATGAAGCGCCCTATGAAGCCATGGGCCCGATGCCAGTGAAGTATACGTCGGCCATGGCCCATACCGGATTCCGCTCGTTCTATGAGGAAGAACGGACGAAGGTCTACCTCGACAACCTCAATTTGTTGTATGTCGCCCTCACCCGCGCCGAGCGGGGCATGATCATCACGTGCCCGCAGAAGAAAATCAAAAACACGGTCGCGGAATGGGTGCTGGAATCAATTCAGAACACCCCGGATCTTGCCAACGAATGGGACGAGGGTGCCAAGGTGCTGAGCATTGGTGCTTTGCAGACACCCGATCGCTCGCAGCCTGTGCCCGCCTCGCCGATGCAACTCAAGTCGTATGAGACGAGCCGCTGGCGCGAGAAGCTCGTCGTACGACAAGCAGGAAACGTATTCTTCGATGGCATGGCGCCAGAGACCCGCGAACGAATCAGCTATGGCGTCTACCTTCATGCTTTGTTCTCGCGCCTACGCACGCGCGAAGATGTCGGACCGGTCCTGGACCGCCTGGTACAAGAAGGTGTGATGACCACGGAGGAACGTGGCCATCTTCAGGCACAATTGGAAGAACTGTTTTCAAATCCTGTAATCGGCAAGTGGTTCGAGGGAACCTGGGACGTACGCACCGAAGTACCCATTCTCCTGCCCGGCGGCGCCACCAACCGCATCGATCGCCTGATGTTGCATGGCACGCAGGCGGTAGTGGTGGACTTTAAAACGGGCGAGAAGTCCGCCGCCGATCAGCAACAGGTATCCGAGTACATGGAGATTCTGCGAAAGATGGGCTACGGCGAAGTAGAAGGATACCTGCTGTACACGCGCGACAAGGAAGTGGTGGAGGTAGGGAAGGGTAAGCCGTCGCGGGTGGTGAAAAAGAAGAAGAGTGATAATCAACTAGGGCTGGACTTTTGACATGAAGACTTTTCTCGAGGAATTGGCGGAATCGGTTCTCCGGAAGCATGCTTCCCTCGATGGGCTGACACTGGTCTTTCCCAACCGGCGCGCCGTCCTCTATTTCCGCAAACACCTGGCAGACTTGCTCGACAAACCTGCGTTTGCACCACGCCTGCTGACGATCGAAGAATTTTTCGGAACCCTCTCCACCCTGTATGTCCCCGACCGGCTCGAACTCATTCATCGCCTGTATTCGGTCTATTCGGAAGTAATGAATGCCCGCCAGGACGGCGAAGAGCCACTGCGCGAGCCGTTCGACCAGTTCTATTTCTGGGGCGACATGCTGCTGCGCGACTTCGATGAAGTTGACAAATACCGGATCAACGCTTCGCAACTGTTCCGCGACCTGAGCAACCAAAAGGAGCTTGACTCGGGATTTGATTTTCTTACCGACGAACAGCTGGAGTATTTGCGGAGCTTCTGGGGGAATTTCGGCGGCTCGCTCAACGAGAACAAGCGCAAGTTTCTCCGGGTCTGGCGCCTGCTTCCCACGGTCTATGAAACATACCGCACACACCTCCTGGCTGAGGGCTTGGCATACGATGGCCTGCTCCAACGGCAGGCCGTAGATTCTCTCGACACGCTTGCGCAGCAGCCATCCGGTGCCGTGATATTCGCCGGCTTCAACGCGCTCACCGGCGTGGAAGAGAAATTGATCAGTCACTTCGTGTCAACGCGTGGCGCCACAGCCTACTGGGACATGGATGCCTATTACGTCAACAACCAAGCCCAGGAGGCAGGGAGATTTTTTCGGGAATACCAGAAGCACCCCGACCTGAAAGCCACCTTTCCCCAGGATATCCCGGCGAATTTCAACAAGATGAAAACAGTCCGGATCATGGGCGCCGCCCAACACGTGGGGCAGACCAAGCTGATGAGTCATTTGCTGACGGAACTTTTGAAACAGGGTGCCGATCCGCAAGAGACGTTGGTTGTTCTCCCCGACGAGAAACTCTTGCTGCCGGTACTGCACAGCGTGGCGGGACGGGTGGAGCACATGAACGTGACCATGGGATTCCCGTTGGCAGCAACGCCGGTGTTCAACCTCGTAGAATTCCTGGTTGAACTGCAACAAAACTACCGAAACGGGTTGTTCAGCCATCGCCAGGTGGTGGCGCTGTTGTCGCACCCCTACGTGGTGGCGGCAGAACCGTCGCATGCCTACCATGCCCGGAAAGCCATTCTCGAGAAGAACCAGGTCTCCGTACCCCAGGATTCACTGGAAAAGGGGCCGGCACTGTATGGCGTGGTCTTTCATCCGCTGGATGGCCAACATATCCTCGACTACCTGCGTGAGGTGTTGATGGCGATTGGGTCGTTGGAGGGCATTACGCCACTGGACAAGGAATATGTTTTCCAGGGGTTGACGCTGGTGAAGCGATTGAAAGAGGTGATGGGAGCGGAGACGCTACAGGGAGAAGATGTGGCGGCACAACAGAAGGAAATGTTGAAATCCTTCATGCGCCTCTTCCGCCAGCTCGGCCGGTCCCAGAAAATTCCGTTCACCGGTGAGCCGCTGAAGGGACTTCAAGTTATGGGTGTGTTGGAAACCCGTAACCTCGACTTCAAAAACGTCTTTGTGCTTTCGTTGAATGAAGGTGCCCTTCCGTCGTCCGGAAGCAAAGCGTCCTACATTCCCTTTAATATCCGCAAAGCGTACAGCCTGCCCACGGCGGAACACCAGGATGCGATGTATGCTTATTTGTTCTACCGGGTCCTGCAGCGCGCCGAGCATGTACACCTGTTTTACAACACCGAGCCGGATATCCTCGGGCAAGGGGAAATGAGCCGCTTTCTGCAGCAATTGCTGGTAGAATCGGGATGGAATGTCAAGCCCGAGATTCTTCACACCCCCATAGCGCCGCAGCCTATCGTTCCAATCCGGATTGAAAAAGACGAGCGCGTACTCGAGGCGCTTGTGCGGCTCAATGAAGGGAGCTCACGCTTCAAGGGAATTTCGCCATCAGCACTCAACTCGTACATCGACTGTTCCCTGCAATTCTACTTCAAGCAGGTTGCCAAACTCCGGGAACCCAATGAGGTGGAAGACTACGTGGATTCCCGATTGTTTGGAAACCTCCTTCATCACGTGATGGAGAAATTCTACCGGCGCATCCAGGACAAGAACAAGAGTACCCTGGTACAATCGACCGACTTTGAGCGCTACAAGGACGTGGTGAAGCAGCTTATTGATGACGCCTTTATCAACCACTACGGTCTGGATCCCGGCCGTAAGGTGATCTACGAAGGTCAGCAACTGGTGGCACGTGAAGTGATCCGGCGGTTTGTGGAGAAGGTACTGGAGCACGACAAGGCCTACACGCCATTTCATCTGGAAGGACTTGAGCGGGGAGAATGGCAATACTTCGTTCCCATCCCGCATGCGCCTGGACGGGTGATCCTCAGCGGGAAAATCGACCGACTTGATCGGAAGGACGGCACCGTAAGGATCCTCGACTACAAGACGGGCAAAGCCGAACTGAACTTTGATAGCATTGAATCGCTGTTTAATGGAGAGAGCAACAAGCGCAACCGGGCGGCATTTCAAACCCTGATCTATTCCTTGCTGTATAAATCCGGCAGCCCGTCAAGCACCGACGCCATTGTGCCCGGGCTGGTGAGTCGCCAGAACCTGTTTGCCGACGATTTCCGGCCCAACCTGGTGCTGGACAAGGAGGAGGTCGCCGATGCCAATTCGATCCTGCCGGAATTTGAGTCCCGGCTGAAACAGCTGCTCGAAGAGATTTTCGACCCTTCAAAACCTTTTGTGCAGACCGAGCACACCGCCCATTGTAAGTTGTGTGCATTCAAAGGCATTTGCTACCGATAGCTACTTCGCATGAAACGCAGAGAATTTCTTGGTAAGTCAGCCAAGGCCCTGGTGCCACTGCTGATTGCGCCTCATATCAATTTTGGACGGGTACGCCTGTTTGGCAGCGATTATTCCACCCGTGCGGTAGACCTGGTGCGCGAGAATGTGGTGGTGGACATGCTCAACCAATTCGCCTGGAACCAGTTCAGCAATCCACCGGTCCTTCAGCAATGGCTGAAAGATCCCTCGGTATTCCGGTCGGAGGATGCGCTGATGTTCAAAGCCTCCGGCATCGATGTGTTCTGCCTGGGTCACGCCAAGCAGACACGGGCCGAGTCACTGGAGTACTTCACGCAGTGGAACCACTTCCTGGCACACAACAGCCAATGGCTGACGCGGGTGGACACCACCGATGATATGATTCGCGCCAACCGGACTCACCAGACGGGCGTCATGCTTACATACCAGGACTCCAAGCATTTTGAAAGCGTCGATGACGTGAACTTGTTTCACGGGATGGGCCAGCGCCTGTCGCAACTCACCTACAACTACGCCAACCGCATCGGCAGCGGCGGCTTTGACAACGAAGACAAGGGGCTGACGGAATATGGTTTTTCGATTCTGAAGCGCATGAACACGGTAGGCATGGCCGTGGATGTTTCCCACTGCAGCGACAAGACCACGCTGGACGCCATTGATGCGTCGTCGAAGCCGGTGATCATTACCCATGCCAACTGCAGGGCCCTTAATCCCGGTCATCCGCGTGCGAAGACGGACGACATGCTGAAAAAGCTCGCCGCAAAGGGTGGCGTGATGGGCATCGCCGAGATTCGGTTTATGGTAAAGGGCACGGAGCCGGTGACGGTGGAGGACTTTCTTGACCATTACGACTATATTCTCAAGTTGGTCGGTGCTGAGTATGCCGCCATTGGCACTGACTTCGACCTGGAAACGGAAGACAATCCCGCCTACCTCGAGGGCCGTCGTGCCATGTTTGCGCAGATCGATGGTGAGCGTGCGAAGAAGTACCGGATGCATACCAACGAGCAGTACCTGGTGGGCATCGAGGGAATCAACCACCCGAAGCGCACATACGACATCGTGGAGGGATTCATCCGGAGGAACTACAGCGATGAGACAATACGGATGATCCTGGGTGGGAATGTGGTAAGGGCGCTGAAGCAGGTATTCAGTGTGTGAGGGAGTTAGCTTTATCCAGGCCGCTGGCTTTTGTTACTGTTCAGTTTCGTGCACATCACTGTACATTTCTGAATAGGCTCAATAAACTTCTTGCGGTATTGGCCTCTCAAGCCAAAAGCTAACAGCCAAAAGCCAACAGCTATCTCGTGGCAGGAAATTTGCCATGGGGTGTACCATGCGTATCATACTCTGGTTTATTCTCCTGGTCCTTTGCTGGCCGCTCGCCATTGCCTTACTTTTTCTTTACCCGCTGATCTGGCTCTTGCTGCTGCCGTTTAGGTTGGTTGGTATTGCTGTGGAAGGAGTGTTCAGCCTTATCGGGGCGATTTTCACTTTGCCTGCGAGGGTGTTGGGCAGGTAATTCCTGAGTTAGAATCCTTTTCATTTCGATTTTGGTGGAATGCAATAGTTGCGATATTGCCGGCATCAATACCGCCTGTCAACAATGTTCATGACGGCGTATGGTGGCCACTAGCGACTAAATCGATGAGAGCACTCATTTGCTTGCTTGTATTGGGGGTTTCCTTCTCGATGAAGGCTCAACAGAACCCAGAGGCTTTACGTGCTTTCCCCTGTGGAGCCATCGCGCCCGCTGGCTGGTTAAAGGAACAAATGAGTCAGGACGTTCAGGGTTTTGTCGGCAATATGGATGTCATTGTGCCCGAATTGATTCACGATCCGATCTATGGCTCAGGGAGACTGAAAAAGAGCTCCAAAGCGAAGGACCTGGGCAACTTGAAGGAAGGTGATGCTGCGGGCGATGAGCAATACAAGTGGTGGAACAGTGAAACACAGTCGAACTGGTGGGATGGATACCTTCGGAATGTATTCCTCATTAAGGACAGCAGTGGCATGGAGAAGGCGAGACGCTACGTGATGTCTATCCTGGCCACCCAGGATGATGATGGCTACCTGGGTATTTACGATAAAGAGCTTCGCTACCAGTTTGCATCCGAGAATGGCGAACTCTGGTCAAAAGCAACATTGTATCGTGGACTGCTGGCCTACTACGAATATACCGGGGATGAGCGTGTGTACCTGGCTGTAAGAAAAGCCGTGGAGAACGTCATGCGAAACTATCCCATCGGCTTGTCCAGCCCCTTCAGCACCGGCACCGCATTTAATGGGGGTGTCTCCCACGGGCTCACGTTCACCGACGTGCTGGAGCGGCTGTACTACCATACCCGTGACGAGAAGTACAGGGCGTACGCCTTGTTCTTGTACAAAGACTTCTCCCAGAGCTTTCAGTCGGAGAAAGACGCGCAACTCAGGAATATCCTCGACCCCGATTATCGGCTGTGGTCTCATGGTGTCCATACCTTCGAACATATCCGGGCGGTGATTATCGCCCGCTATGCTTCTTCCGAAAAGGATTTGCAGCAAGCACTGAAGATCTACCTGGACCGGGTCAGCAAAGCGGTTACCGCGAGCGGCGGAGCCATTGGCGACGAGTGGATCGCCGGGAGAAATGCGGACGCCTCCCACACCGGGTACGAGTACTGTTCGTTGCATGAACTCCTCGATAGCTATAGCCTCCTGATGCAGAAGACGGGGAGCGGTGCCACCGCGGATGCCATTGAAAATATCTTTTACAATGCCGCCCAGGGTTCCCGGAATCCCAAGCATTCCTGTATCGCATACCTTAAGACCGACAATTCATACGAAATGCTGGGAACGCGGAATGGTGAAGCCGAGCCCGACAGAAAGCAAACCCGCTACAAGTATTCAGCGGCACATCAGGATGTCGCGGTATGCTGCAACCCCAATGCCGGGAGGATTTCGCCCTACTTCGTTCAGAATTCCTGGATGAAGGAAAACGACACCACACTCGTGGCGACACTGCTGATGCCCAATGTATTGCAGACTTCATTGAGGGGTTCCAGGTTCATGATCGAAAACAAGACCAACTATCCCCATGAGCAAACCCTGAGGTTCAACATTCAATCGGATAAGCCGCTTTCGTTTACCCTCAAGATCAGGAAACCGGGTTGGGCTACCGGCGTTGTGACCAAGGAGCGCTACCGCAAGGAAGGCGATTACCTGGTGATCCATAGAATGTTCTCCGCTTCCGATGCGGTAGTCGTTTCTTTCAACACGGAGGTTCAGGTGCGCAAGGATCAAAACGGCGAACATTACTTTTCATATGGCGCCCTGTTGTATGCAAAACCCATCGGGGCGAGGGAAATAACAGGGAAAACGTATGCCAATCGGTTTCCTGATTTGACCTATGAACCCAAGGAGACAACCCGCTATTCCTTTTTCGAAACGCACCAATCGGTTTACCGGGATGGGCTTATCCGGACGCAGCTGATCAATACCACCACAGGCAAAGTCGAGCAGGTGGAGCTGATTCCCTTCGGGAAAACTATTTTACGGCAGGCGTCATTCAAGTAAATCACAAGGCAGTCGCGGCAACCAACCGGGGAGCATCGGTCTACTTCCATCGTTGCCGGCAATTTGATCACAACGGCCCTCATTGGCATTAATCCTTCCATCCGCGGCTGACCTGACCGTTGCACTTAATTCGTGACAATTCGTGTAATTCGTGGCATGGACCTCGACAAGTTTCGACAACGCGCCGCTGCCAAAAAAGCCGAACTCCGGCAGTTTCTGTTGGGCTTAAAGAAGAAGGACGCCCGGAAAGTTGACAACGCCTTCCATTCCGTTCATGAGGAGGTCTTTGCCGAAACCGACTGCCTTACCTGTGCCAACTGTTGCAAGACCACCAGTCCCATTTTCTACCAGACCGACATTGAGCGCGCTGCAAAGGCGTTGCGGATCAAGCCGGGTGAGTTCATCGAGAAATTCCTCCGCGTTGACGAAGACAAGGACTTTGTGCTGAAATCAGCACCGTGCCCGTTCCTGGGGCCCGACAACTATTGTTCGATTTACGAAGACCGCCCCAAAGCCTGCCGCGAATATCCGCATACGGATCGCAAGAAGATGGTCCAGGTCATGGAACTGACCGCGAAGAACACCCAGGTTTGTCCGGCGGTCTATGAAATGGTGGAACGCCTTAAAAAAATAAACCTGTGAACGAGGTTGCTCATTCACAGGTTTAAGGATTTCGAATTAAAAACGCGAAGGGGACTAACCCACCTGCGCCTTGAGTTTGCCAGCCAACACCGATTTCGGTACGGCGCCGATCTGCTTGTCGACGATTTGGCCATTCTTGAATACGAGCAGGGTAGGGATGGAGCGCACACCGAAACGGGCGGTCACCTGGGGGTTTTCGTCCACGTTCAGCTTGGCTACCACGGCCTTGCCTTCATATTCGGAGGCCAATTCCTCTACGGCGGGCCCGATCATCTTGCAGGGGCCACACCATTCTGCCCAGAAATCAACCAAAACAGGTTTATCGGATTTGATCGTTGCGTCAAATGTCGCATCCGTGAGTTCAAGTGCTTTTGCCATGGGATAAAGTATGTTTTTAGAGTGTTTTCAAGTTGAGAACGCAAATATAGCCCCGGAAGTTCAAAGTAGTGAGTCATTCTTGCCCAATGTCCCACCACCCATTCACTAACCCCTAGTCCCTAATCCCTGGCCCCTAGTATACCACACTCACCTCCACCAACGGCAACTTCTTCATCCGCTTCACCATCTCATTCACCGGCTTGACGCGGAACTTCCGTGAAAGCAGTTCTACGCTCATGTTTTCCTTCTCGTCGCGCAACTTCAGGTATAGGGGCGTGCCGCCGTTGTACTCCATGAAAATGGCCTCCATCTGCTTCACCAACTCCGCGTTCAGCGCGTCGGTGGCCACACGGACTTCCAGGCCTTTCGCCCGCTTGAGCCCGATTTCGTTGAGCAGGTCCATCGCGCGGATCTTGAATTCCAGGTTCTGCTCGCCCCAGGTCTTGCGGAGCACGTTACCTTCAACAAACAGGAACAACCCGGGCATCAGGAATGACTTGAACTTGAGGTAGTCGTCGCTCCATAGGATGAATTCAAACTTTCCACTGTAGTCTTCCAGCACCAGCTTCCCAAATGGTTTGCCGGTCTTGGTCATCTTGTGCTCCACCGAAGCGACAATGCCGCCAAACTTGAACTCTTTTCCTTCCGCACCTTGCAGGTCGTTCAAAGCGGAAATTGGTGCGCTGCAGAACGTGTCGATCTCAAACTTGAAGTTGTCCAGCGGATGGCCTGAGATGTAAACGCCCACCACCTCTTTTTCGAAGTGCAGCTTTTCAATTTCGCTGAATGGCTCCACAGCGTCTACCTTGGGCTTCGGCACTTCGCCGCCGGAGGGCCCGCCGAAGAGACTGACTTGCGAGCTCAGCGTTTCCTGCTGGAGCTTCGCGGCAAAGCGTGTTGCCTTTTCGGTCAGGTTGATGTCACCCTCCTTGGCATACACATACTGTCGGCGATGGTATTCGGGGAAGCAGTCGAACGCTCCCGACAGGGCCAGGCACTCGAAGGTTTTCTTGTTGACCGCCCGCTGACTCAGACGGGTGGCGAAATCGAAAATGTCGGCGTACGGACCGTGCGCCTCGCGTTCCAGGATGATGGACTCCACGGCAGCATCGCCTGCGCCCTTGATGGCGCCCAGTCCAAAACGAATGGCGCCATCGCGGTTTACTTCGAAGAATACCCCCGACTCGTTCACGTGCGGACCGAGTACCTCCAGGCCCATCTTGCGGCACTCTTCCGTAAAAAACGTCACGTTCTCCAGGTTGCTCTGGGAATGCGTGAGCACGGCGGCCATGTACTCGGCCGGGTAGTTGGCTTTCAGATAGGCGGTATGGTAGGCCACCAGGGAGTAACAGGTCGAGTGCGACTTGTTGAAGGCGTACTGGGCAAAGGCCTCCCAGTCTTTCCAGATTTTGTCAGCGATGCGTTCATCATGACCGTTTTTCTTACAGCCGGCGATGAACTTGTCCTTCATTTTGTCGAGGACGTCTTTCTGCTTCTTGCCCATCGCCTTGCGGAGCACGTCGGCGTCGCCTTTGGAGAAATTGGCGAGCTTCTGCGAAAGCAACATCACCTGCTCCTGGTACACCGTAATGCCATAGGTGTCCTTGAGGTATTCTTCCATCTCGGGCAGGTCGTACCGGATCGGCTCGCGGCCATGCTTGCGGGCGATGAAGTTGGGAATGTATTCCATGGGGCCCGGCCGGTAGAGGGCGTTCATGGCGATGAGGTCTTCAAACTTGTCAGGCTTCAGCGAGCGCAGGTAAGTCTGCATGCCTTCGCTTTCAAATTGGAACGTCCCGGTCACTTCGCCACGCTGGTAGAGTTGATAGGTCTTGGCATCGTCAAGCGGTATCTTCTCCATGTCGATGTCGATACCGTGACGCCGCTTGATGTTTTTTAGCGCGGTCTTGATGATGGTAAGCGTGGTCAGTCCCAGGAAGTCCATCTTCAGCATGCCCGCACTTTCGACGACGCTGTTGTCAAACTGCGTGACGAGCATCGTCGAATCCTTGGCCGTGGAAACCGGGATGAGCGTGGTCATGTCCTGCGGGGTGATGATGACACCACAGGCATGGGTACCGGTGTTGCGGAGCGACCCTTCGATGACGATGGCTTGCTTGAGCACTTCCGACCGTTTGTCGGCGCCCTTGCGGATGTCATCGAGTTCGCGCACTTCTTCAAAAGCTTTGGACAGGGTAGTGCCGGGCCGTTCCGGAACCATCTTGGCGAGGTTGTTGGCGTCGGCGAGCGGAAGCTCCATTACCCGCGCACAGTCGCGGATGGATGACTTGGCGGCCATGGTGCCGTAGGTGATGATCTGGGCGACCTGTGTATGGCCGTACTTTTCGATCACGTACTGCAGCACCTTGTCGCGACCTTCATCGTCGAAGTCGATGTCAATATCGGGAAGCGATACGCGGTCAGGGTTGAGGAAGCGCTCAAACAGCAAGTCGTAGGCGATGGGGTCAACGTTGGTGATGCCAATGCAATAGGCTACCGCCGATCCGGCTGCCGATCCGCGTCCCGGCCCCACGCTGACGCCCATCTCGCGGGCTTTGGACGTAAAGTCTTGTACGATCAGGAAGTAGCCCGGGTAGCCGGTCTTCTTGATGGTCTCCAATTCAAACTCCAGGCGCTCTTTGATTTCCGGCGTCACCTCGGGATACCTCCTCTTGGCGCCCTCAAATGTGAGGTGCTTCAGGTAGTCGTCCTCGGTCTTGAATCCTTTGGGGATGTCGAACTTCGGCAGCATCACCTTGCGCTCGAGTTTGTAGACCTCCACCTTGTCGGTGATCTCTGAAATGGTTTCGATGGCTTCCGGCAAGTCGCGGAAAAGGGTCTTCATCTGCTCTTGCGACTTGAAATAGAATTCGTCGTTGGGCAGGCCATATCGCTTTCCGCGCCCTTCGCCGATCGGGGTCGATTGGAATTCACCCTCTTTGATGCAGAGGAGTACGTCGTGTGCGTTCGCCTGCTCCTTTTCGAGGTAGTAGACTTCGTTGGCGGCGAAGTACTTCACTTTGTATTTCTCACAGAAGCGAAGCAATACCTGGTTGACGTGATCTTCTTCGGGTATGCCGTGGCGGTTCAGTTCGGCATAGAAATCCTTGCCGAAAACCTTATGGTACCAGGCGAAGGCCTCTTCGGCCTGACGCTCGCCCACGTGCAGGATGAGGTGGTTGACTTCGGAGTTCAGTCCCCCTGTGGTGGCGATCAATCCTTTCTTGTACTCCTGGATCAGCGCCTTGTCGATGCGGGGGTAGATGCCATAGAGGCCTTCAATAAATCCCAGTGAACTGAGCTTGGCCAGGTTGTGGTAGCCTTCCTCGTTCTTGGCCAGCAGCACCTGCTGGAATCGCTTATCCGGATTGTCTTTGGTGAACTTGGTCTTCTTGCGCTCATCGGCCACGAAGTACTCGCAGCCCACAATGGCTTTTAGTCCTTGTTTGTTGGCTTCGGTGACGAACTTGAAAGCGCCGAAGAGGTTACCGAGGTCGGTCAGCGCTACGGCAGTCATACCGGAGGCTTTCGCTTTGGTGATGATCTCTTCCACATCCGCCGTTGCCTGCAGCACGGAATACTGGGAATGGAGGTGCAGGTGTGAAAATGGGCTCTCGGTGAGCTCCGCGCCACTCGCTTCCTTGTCGTCTGTTTTTTTCTTGCGCTCGCGTTTGCTCTGGTTGCCGGCTTCCAGGTTTGGCTCCTCGTACTCAATTTGATCGGGCGGCGTACTGTCAAAGGGCGCGACGACTTTTCGCTTTACCAATCCGAAAAAGGAGCGTGCGGTTGCCGCTACGTCGTACGATGCATCGTGCGCGTCGTTGAAGTCCTTTCCAAAGAGCTTCTGGTGCAATTCGCTCAGCCGGGGCATTTTGAATTTGCCGCCGGGTCCTCCGGCAAGCTGGCAGAACTCCACCGAAGCAAGCCCGGTATCTACTTTCTTGGCTTCGAGAAGTGGCTCGGGCTTGAGTTTCTGACGAATAAATTCCGCTCCGAGGATATTGATATCAAACTCGATGTTGTGACCAATGAGAACGGACGTCTTGTCCAGGTCGGCGTGGAAGGCTTTAAGCACATCCGCCAGGGGAGACCCTTCCTCCATGGCCCGCCGGGTCGAAATCCCGTGAACTTGCTCGGCCTTGAAGGGGATGTCAAAGCCATCCGGACGTACGATAAAGTTCTTTTGCGAAAGAAGCTTGCCGGTGGCGTCATGAAGTTGCCAGGCAATCTGGACAACCCGGGGCCAGTTGTCGAGATCCGTCAGCGGGGCAGTCTTGTTGTGCGGTACACCCGTGGTTTCTGTGTCAAAAATGAGATACATGCGTCGTAGTGGTGGGTAAAAATAGCCCGGTGGTTTTCAAGGCCCAAAACAATTTCCGGACGGTTTTCAAGACAAACTGACTGTTTGCTTGTTAAAGCTTCCGGGAGTATTTTTGGTTCACCTGAAAAACCCCAATCCATCTTTATGAAGTGGTTCCTAGAAATGTTCTCCAGTACGCTGGGGAGAAAGCTGGTGATGGCCCTGACTGGCTTGTTCCTGATCACCTTTCTGTTGGTCCACCTGATCGGCAATCTCCAGCTCCTCAAGAACGACGGGGGCCATGCGTTCAACGTCTACGCGGAGTTTATGAGCACCAACCCGCTTATCCAGACTGTTTCTAAAGTGAACTTTGCGCTGATCCTGGGACACATCATTGTTTCTGCCCTGCTCACCATCAAGAACCGCAAAGCCCGTGGATCGGAAGGATACGCCGTGTCCAACAGCACATCTTCCATCTGGTCCAGCCGCAACATGGGCATCCTGGGTACGATTATCCTGGTCTTCCTGGTGATTCACCTGAAGGACTTCTGGGCCCAGATGCACTGGGGCGGTGTGCCCGTGCTGGATTACGATGGTAAGCCCGTCCGCGACCTGTATTCACTCGTAAATGAATGGTTCCATGTGGGTTGGTATGTGGCCTTGTATGCCTTCTGCATGATTGGCGTAGCCTTCCACCTGTGGCACGGATTCGTCAGTGCTTTCCAGACGCTGGGCCTCAACCATTTGAAGTACAATGGGCTCATCAGTTTTGTGGGAAAGGCCTTTTCCATCCTCGTCCCCGCCCTTTTTGCCCTCATCCCGATAATGATGTACCTGTCCTGAGCTAACGCCCTAAACGAATGACTAAGCTAGATTCGAAAATTCCTGCCGGACCGCTCGCAGAAAAGTGGTCCAAGCACAAGTTCAACCTGAAGCTGGTGAACCCGGCCAACAAGCGGAAGTATGACGTCATCGTCGTGGGTACCGGCCTCGCCGGAGCCTCTGCGGCGGCTTCGCTCGGCGAACTGGGCTACAATGTCAAAGCGTTCTGCTTCCAGGACAGCCCACGGCGCGCGCACTCCATCGCAGCCCAGGGCGGCATCAACGCGGCCAAGAACTATCAGAATGATGGCGATAGCGTTTACCGCCTGTTCTACGATACGATCAAGGGTGGCGACTACCGTGCCCGGGAAGCCAACGTTCATCGCCTGGCGGAAGTTAGCGTCAACATCATCGACCAGTGCGTGGCACAGGGCGTTCCCTTTGCCCGTGAGTATGGCGGCACGCTGGCCAACCGGTCCTTCGGCGGCTCGCAGGTATCGCGTACCTTCTACGCCCGTGGACAGACCGGTCAGCAAGTGTTGCTCGGTGCCTATTCCGCACTGAACCGCCAGATTGCCAACGGCAAGGTGAAGATGTACAACCGCACCGAGATGCTCGACGTAGTCATCGTCGACGGCAAGGCGCGCGGCATCATCACGCGCGACCTGGTGACGGGAAAAATTGAAGCCCACGCGGCACATGCCGTGTTGCTGTGTACCGGTGGCTACGGAAACGTATTCTACCTTTCTACCAACGCAAAAGGATCCAATGCTACGGCGGCCTGGCGTGCGCACAAGAAAGGCGCACTCTTTGGCAATCCGTGCTTCACGCAGATTCACCCGACCTGTATCCCGGTGTCGGGCGACCACCAGTCGAAACTGACGTTGATGTCGGAGTCGCTTCGAAACGACGGCCGGGTATGGGCACCGAAAGTGGCGGTCAAGGGCCTCAAGGCCAAGGATGCGGTGAAAATCGCCGAAGGCGACCGCGACTACTTCCTCGAGCGGCGGTATCCTTCCTTTGGAAACCTCGTTCCCCGCGATGTGGCGTCAAGAAACGCCAAGATGATCTGCGACGAAGGTCGTGGCGTAGGAGCGACTGGTTTGGCTGTATTCCTCGACTTTGCCGACGCCATCAAGCGCGATGGGCGTAAGGTTATCGAAGCCAAGTATGGCAACCTCTTCGACATGTACAAGCAAATCACCGGCGACGATCCCTACGAAGTGCCGATGATGATCTTCCCCGCTGTACACTATACCATGGGTGGCCTGTGGGTCGACTATAACCTGATGACGACGGTTCCGGGCCTCTATGCCCTGGGCGAGTGCAACTTCTCCGATCACGGGGCCAACCGCCTGGGTGCCAGCGCGCTCATGCAAGGCCTTGCTGACGGTTATTTTGTAATCCCGTATACCATTGGCGATTACCTCGCCACCCTGGGCTGGGACAAAATGACCACCGACCGGCCGGAGTTCAAGGAAGCCATAGCTGGTGTTCAGTCTCGCATCGACAAATTGCTGTCGATTAAGGGCAAGAAGACGGTCGATGAATTGCATCGCGAGTTGGGGCTGACGATGTGGGAATATTGTGGTATGTCGCGGAGTGAAGCAGGACTGAAGAAAGCCAAAGAAAAGATCCAGGCACTTCGCAAGGAGTTCTGGGAGAATGTCAACATCCTCGGCAGCGGCAATGAGCTCAACGTCGAGCTGGAGAAGGCCGGCCGTGTGGCTGATTTCATGGAACTGGGTGAACTGATGGTCGATGATGCGTTGAACCGCTCCGAATCCTGTGGCGGCCACTTCCGCGAAGAGTCGGCCACACCCGATGGCGAGGCCATGCGGAAAGACGATGAATTTGCCTACGTCGCCGCCTGGGAATTCAAGGGTGACAATCAGCCCTCGGAACTCCACAAAGAGTCGCTGGTATTTGAAAATGTGAAACTCACCCAGCGCAGCTACAAGTAATTCAAGCCAACCGCTAACTGCAACAGCATGAAAATAACACTCAAGGTCTGGAGACAGAAGAACACCAACACCAAGGGTTCTTTCAAAACCTATGAATTGCCGCACGTTTCTCCGGACATGTCCTTCCTGGAGATGTTTGATATCCTCAATACGGACTTGATCAAGAAGGGTGAAGAACCTGTGGCTTTCGATCACGACTGCCGCGAAGGCATCTGCGGGATGTGCAGCATGGTGATCAACGGCCGGCCGCACGGTCCGCTGCAGACCACCACGTGCCAGTTGCACATGCGTACCTTCAAGGACGGTGATACCATCACGGTTGAACCCTGGAGAGCCAGTGCCTTTC
>JAYRXB010000043.1:0-4825 GCA_041917735.1 Cyclobacteriaceae bacterium | reverse complement strand
GTAGATGTCGGTGTCGTTCTTCATCTTGTCGAGGCGGTTCTCCGACAGGTATCCTTTGCCACCACACGCTTCGCGGCATTCCTGCAGGCAGGCCGTTGTGTTCCAGGTCGCATACGACTTCAGGCCGGCGGCCAGCGCTTCGATCTCCTGCATGTCGGCTTCTGTGCGCTTGAGGAATCGGTCGGTGAGGTACTGCAGCGAGAAGTGTAATGCGTAGACTTTAGCGAGGTAGGGGATGAGGCGGTGCTGGTGGATGCGATAGTTGAGGATGGGAACTTCGGCGCCGCCTTCCGGACCGAACTGCGGTCGTTTGTCGCCGTAGCGGATGGCAATGGTGAGTCCTGCTTTCGAGGCTGCGTTGCCCGACCGCGGGATGCCGATGCGGCCACCCACGAGCGTGCCGAGCATAGTGAAAAAGCGGCGGTTGTCGCTGGCAATCGGGCTGGCAAACTTCCCGTCGGCGGTGATGCTGCAGAACCGGTCGAGCAGGTTGTCGTAGGGGACGCGCACCTGGTTGAAGTGGATCTTGCCGTTGTCGACACCGTTGAGGCCCATCTTGCGACCGCAGTCTTCGATGGTGACGCCGGTGGCGAGGCTGCCCTTCTTGTCACGGAGCGGAACCACCACCGCGCTGACGCCGTAGTCTTTTCCGTCGACGATCAGTTTGGCAAACACCGTGGCCATCTGTCCGTGCAGGGCCGCGTTGCCGATGTATTCTTTCTTGGCCAGTTCGTTGGGTGTATTCACCACCAGGCTGCGGGTGGCGTGGTCGTACGTGGCCGTCGTTTCAATGCCCTTGACGTTCGAGCCGTGGCCCGTCTCGGTCATCGCGAAGCAGCCCGGCAGTTCCAGCGTGCCGATGTCTTTCAGGTATTTCTTGTGGTGCTTCTCAGTGCCAAGGAAGTAGACGCTCATGCCCCAAAGGCCGAACTGCACACCGAACTTCACGACCATGCTGAGTTCGTGGTAGCTGAGCGTTTCCATGATGGCGAAGTAGGCGCCCATGTCGCCGCTGCCGCCATATTCTTTCGGGTAGGCCATGGCGCCATAGCCCTGGTCGGCGAGCAGCTTGCACCACGTGAGCACTTGCCCACGGTATTCGGCCAGCGTGTCCATGTCGCGGTAGGCGAAGGCCTTGTCGGAGATGATCGTCTTCACCTTCTGGATGGTGGCGGCGTTCTCTCCGTCGAGTAGCCGGGCCATGGAGTCGATGCTGAAGGTTTTCTCGGTGTGCGCTTTGGCTGTGAGTGTGGCGCGTTTTTCCGGGAAGAAGCTGAAGAGCGCCTCGCCTGCAATAAGTCCAAGCGTGTCTTCGATGTCGACCAGTGACTCGCGCGTGAACGCCAGCTCCGGGTTCAGCGATCCTTCGCCCTTGAGTTCGGCGAGCCGGATGCCGATGTCGACCAGGCGCGGATGCGTGGAAGGATCGATGTCGTTGGCGGCAAGCCGGATCGCGGCGAGCCAGCTCCGGAACTCATCGGGTGTTGGCGGCGACTTGGGGTCGAGCAGCGACTTGAGGAACTTCATCTCGTCGGCCGTGAGCCATCCCTGCCGGTCGATGAGGGCGTGGATGGCCTGCACTTCCGTCGGCGTCAGCACCGCATCCGACCAGACGAGGTAGAGGATGGGGAGGAAGACGTAGAGATTCGGGTTGCTATCAAACTTCTTCATTAATTTGAAAATTAGGCAATTTGAAAATTTGAAAATGAAGATCGCTGAGAATTTGAATTACTTGTCGCCCGAGAAATCAAGAGTGAATTGACCATGCGCTCCGTTTTCAATCTTCATTAATTTGAAAATTAGGCAATTTGAAAATGAAAGTCGCTGCGAATTTGAATTACTTGTCGCCCGAGAAATCAAGAGTGAATTGACCATGCGCTCCGTTTTCAATCTTCATTAATTTGAAAATTAGGTAATTTGAAAATTTGAAAATGAAGGCCGCTGAGAATTTGAATACCTATTCAATAGACAACTACCTGGTGAATTGAACGTGCTCCCCATTTTCAAATTATCGAATTTTCAAATTTTCAAATTGGTTCCTGGGGCTACGGTTGATAGTTATTCTAATTTTCATCGACTATCACCACTCTCTCCATTACATCCCCCGGTTTGATTTGGTCGATTACTTCCAGTCCTTCATAGACCTTGCCGAAGCAGGTGTGGTTGCGGTCGAGGTGTTTGGTGTTGTCGCGGTTGTGGCAGATGAAGAACTGTGATCCGCCCGTGTTGCGGCCGGCGTGTGCCATCGACAGCACGCCGCGGTCGTGGTACTGGTTGTCGCCCGTGAGTTCACAGTTGATTTTGTAGCCCGGTCCCCCGGTGCCGTCGCCGTCGGGGCAGCCGCCCTGGATGACGAAGTTGGGGATGACGCGGTGGAAGGTGAGTCCGTTGTAGAAACCCTTGTTGGCCAGGTCGATAAAATTCTTGACGGTGTTGGGTGCGTCTTTCTCGAAGAATTTGATCTTCATGACGCCCTTTTTGGTGTGTATTTCGGCTATCTTCATGGGTGATGTTTGGTCCAAGATAGCGGAATTTGAAAATTGGCGATTCTTTTGCGGCCAGATAAAAGATTAGAACTACCGACCATGCCTGCCCCCCTTCGATCCTGTCCTTCCGGGAAGCGCGCCTTTACCACCGAGGTGCAGGCCGAAGAGGTGTTGATCGACACCCATACGCGGCAGGGCAATCCCGGCCAGGGACCCGTGGGGGTGTATCGTTGTGACGATTGTGGACAGTTTCACCTCACCTCCAAAGGCCCCATGAACCCGAGACTGGCCCAATACATCAAAGACGGCAAACTGAAACTAAACCAGGAGGCAGAGCGTTGGAAGTCAAAGTTCGACCGTTCGTGAGAATGAACAATTAAGAATGAAAAATGAACAATGCCAGGTTCCCCACAGCCTCAGGTGACTTAGATTGCGACAAAAGTCGGAACGTAACACGAGTAGCGAGCAACAAGCAACAAGCAACGAGTAACGAGCAACGAGTAACGAGCAACGAGTAACGAGTAACGAGTAACGAGTAACGAGCAACGAGTAACGAGCAACGAGAATGGACTACATCCAAATCGCCGGCCACATCGGCGCCTTTTTGAGCAGCGTCACCTTCATCCCACAGGTCTACCGGGTATGGAAGACCAAGAGTGCGAATGACCTGAGCATGACGATGATGATCATCGTCTTTACCAGCACCCTGATCTGGCTGGTCTATGGGGTTTCCCTCATGCTCTGGCCGGTGATCCTCGCCAATACGGTCATCGCCGTGTTGAGTTTGATGCTGATTTACTTTAAAATCACCTTCAAGAAATCGTAGCGTCGTCCATGAAGCCTTGCCTTTTCACTTTTCTGCTCGTCTGTGTAGTGGAAGTCGTGACAGCGCAGGATTCGGTTTACGTTCCCGGGAAGACCTACAACTGGAAGTCGCGCGTGCTGCTGAGCCGGCTGAGCGGGCAGATCCAGTACGAGCTGGATCGCCAGGGTATCACGGAGCTGATGCCGATGAGGAAAAAGTACCTCAAGATCCATGACAATCTACAGCAACAGCTAAAAGACAGTTTGTTTCTCGATCACGCGGCCACGCAGCGGCTGCTGGACGAAACGTATCTGCGGCTCCGCGATGCAAACCCCGGCCACCTTCAAGGTCCCAAGACATTCCTGGCGTATCGCTATCCGCTTCCGAATGCCTATTGCGTGGGGGAAGGGACCACGTTGGTCACCACCAGCATGCTGGCCCGCCTGCAGAATCAAAGCCAGGTGGCCGCCGTCCTGGCCCACGAGTTGGCACACTACGAGCTGAATCACGTGTACAAGCATCTCTTGATTGAGGAGCAATACGAATACAACAAAAACAGGCCGGCCCCAAAGGTGTCTGGTGATCCGGTGGTGGACAAAGCCCGGGAAGTGCAGCAACGCACGGCCGACCTCTTTGAGCGCTATCGTGCCTGGGAACTGGAGGCGGACTCCCTCGGCTTTATCTATTTTTCAAAGGCCGGGTTTAAGCAATCCGAATACGTGAGCATGCTGACCACCATTGACCCCGGGGCCACCCCGGTCGATGATGTACCGTCGGCTTTTTTCGCGCCGCTCCATTTTGTGCGGTATCCCTTTAAGGAGGAGTGGCTAAAGCCCCGGGCAAGTATCTACAGGAAGTCGGCCCTGGAGTTCTTTCTCCCCGAAGACCTGATGCGAACCCATCCCGAGCTTCAATTGCGCGCTGCCAAAATTCTGCCCAAGGTGGAAGACAAGGGGCAAGCTGACTTTGTTCCGAAGTCGTACATGGCCGGCATCCGGCTGGCCTCCATGGAAGAGTCGGCACTTGCGGCAGGGCGCATGCGGACACTGGACCTTGCACTCCATGAAGTCCTCTTCGGATTGAACGAGCTCCCGCATGACCCCTACTACGTAACGGCCATGGGACGGCTGCTCCTGCGGCTGGCCACCGTGATCAAGGATAACCTCAGGGTTTACTACCAGGCTGAGCGGACCATCGGATATGATGCGCGCATGTTGCTCGCCAACAACTTCATCAACAACGTGACATCCGACGAGCTGGCGCAGTTGGGCTATCACTTCATGAATCAGAAAGAAAACTTCCGTGCTGAACTTGAAGAGCACTACTTCCTGCTCTGGCAATTCTGCCAGTTGACCGACCGCCCGGAGACCATGAAAGCCGTCCGGCAGGAATACCTGGAGCGGTACCCTGATGGGGTCTATCGTAAACGGATGAAAAGCGGGAATCCGTAGTCTGTAGTCCGTAGTCCGTAGTCTGTAGTCTGTAGTCCGTAGTCTGTAGTCTCTAGTCTGTGGTCCGTAGTTTGTAAGGTGGT
>JAYRXB010000042.1:0-4487 GCA_041917735.1 Cyclobacteriaceae bacterium | reverse complement strand
GGCGGTTTGCGTGCAATCGCACGTTCGCCATTGTTCCAGAGCGTACCGCTTACGCTGCCGCCTCCTTTAGCCGGCCGCTTCGACTTGGTCCATCCGGAGAAATCGGCACCGCCGGTCGTAGCCGGTGGATTGCGGGACAGGGCACGCTCGTCGTTATTCCAAAGGACGCCACTGACACTACCCCCACCCTTGGTGGGTTTCCGCGCCTTGGTTGTACCCGAAAAGTCAGCTCCACCTGTGCTAACCGGTGGGTTTCTTGCCAGTGCACTTTCATCGTTGTTCCACAGCAGACCACTTGCGCTTCCGCCACCTTTGGCCGGTCGTTTACTCTTGGTTCGGCCAGAAAATTCGGCACCACCGGTACTAATCGGAGGGTTTCTGGCCAACGCACTTTCATCATTGTTCCACAAACTACCGCTGATGCTGCCACCACCTTTTGCGGCTCGCTTGGTCTTGACATTGCCCGTGAACCCGGCGCCATCGGTCCCAAACCCTTTCGCCAGGGCACGCTTGTTCTTGCCCAGGCTCCCTTCTCCCTGATTGGAGAACCCGGCGCCCCAGCGCATGAAACCGGAATAACCTACGCCGTTTTCGTTGAACTGCTTGAAAGCGCCAACGCGTTCGATATCGCCGGAGTACCCCGAATAGTCTGTATTGAAACCGCGCCCACGCCGAATGTTACCAGAGTAGCCGGCGCCCTGCTTTGAGAAACCGGATGTTCCCCTTCTTTGGGTGCCGGAATAGCCGGCATAATCACCGCCAAAGCCGCGTGATCGCTTGAGGTTGCCCGAGTAGCCGGCATAGTCAGTATTGAAGCCTTTTGCCCTTCGAAGATTCCCGGAATAGCCGGCACCCTGCTGGCCGAAACCTGGTTTCCCGCTTCGCTTCATGAAACCGGAATATCCGAATCCACTTGGGCTAAACTCGCCCAAGTCGCTGCGTCGTATATTACCGGAATACCCGATATAGTCGCCCCGAAAGCCTTTCGATTTCTTTAGGTTTCCGGAGTAGCCAGAACCATCGCGGCCATAACCACGGCCGCCTTTCAGGTTGCCGCTGTAGCCAGATCCATCACGGGAATATCCCGGCCGGCCCAGTTGGTTGCCAGCGTATCCAAACTCGGGCGTCTTTGGTCTTCGGTCTCGTGGCTTGACACCACGAAAGTGCTTATTAAAAGTCTTGCTTATCCAGGAAGCGCCAATGCCGGGCTCGGCACCGGTAAGCTTCTTGGGCGCCTGGCTTTGTCGATCACGCGGACTGCGTACCGGCCATCCGGCCACATCGCCCTTCCAGCCTTTGTTACCTCGCCGTGAAGCAGTTCGATAGCCGCTTGCCGACGGTCGCTGCCCTCGGTCTTCCTGTGGCCGCCGATTTGCATACTTCAAGGTATCGCGACCAACGAGGCCGGCAACCGGTGATTTGTAGTTCCGGGTGCGAAGTGGTCCTCCCGTCAGGTCAGTGGTTACCGGCCGTTCTTTCTTCTGGTATTTTCCCCAGTACACGTTCTTTCTTCCGCGCTGTACATACGACTTGCTTCGGGATGCCGGAAAAAAGGAGGGTTGTGCACCACCGGTGCGCGGAGGTCGACTGTTGCGCTGTACTTTCGCTACGTGCTTCCGGTTGGAATATGCGGCGGTTCCCTTTCTGGCCTTTCGTTGATAGTGAGCAACATAAGGCCCCCGCTGTGAATAGGTGTTTCGAATCGTTCCGGTAGCGCTCTGATTGCGGATGGGCTCATGCTCCAGCCCGCCTTGCCATGCCCGCTCTTGGGTCCTCGGCTTGTGTTCAACAAAGCGTTTGCCTTTGATGGTTCTCTTGTACACGGGGGGCTTTTCCTTAGGTCGCTTTTGGGCATACCGCACATATCGACCACGCTGGGGATAAACATTCGATCGCGCGGCATCCCTTCCCGAAGGACGCACCCGCTTCATGGAATATCCCGACACATCACCTTTCCAGGCACGCACCCGGCTTTCACGCGGCGCACGAGTAAATGTACGTCCCCTGGGCGGGGCCGACCTCTCTTCAGCACGTTCAGGCCTTCGGCTGGACGTTGGCGGCTGCCGATATTGTGCGTTGGCCCGGTTGGCGGAAGAGCTTCCACGCGTTCGCAATCGACGACCGGCAATGTCTCGTGTAGAGCTTCGTGTCTTGCGCTTAAAGGACTTGCTTTTAGTCTCCTTGACCTGGCGTTGGTTCCCCACCGGGCGGTCGCCTTTGGTATTTTGAGCCAGCGCCTCTGGAAGGGCGAAAATCAGGCAAAGAATCGCCAGGCAAAGCACTTTGAGCAGCCTGCCGCGGGCAGTGGTCCTATCCTTGATTTCAGGGTTCAGAGGAGGCAATAATTCAGGCTAAAATACACAAAAGCGTGGATTTCAGTCTTCTATGACTCCTGGGCAACCTTAGTAACCCACCAGGGACTCGATGGCCGACTTCAATCGGATTTTGGGCAAGAAGTTGTTCTCCAGGGTAGGCGCAAACGGTATGGGCGTATCCAATCCAGCTACGCGGAGGATTGGCGCATCGAGGTGTTCAAAGAGGTGCTCGCTGATCCATGCACTAAGTTCTCCTCCAATCCCGCCGGTCATCGTGTCTTCATGAAGAATGAGGACACGATTGGTCTTCTGTACGGTGGCGGAGACACCCTCTTTATCCCAGGGGAGTAAGGTGCGCAGGTCCAGGACATCGGCGCTGACCTCGGGCATGGCATCCAGGATTTCGTGGGCCCAATGAACGCCCATTCCGTAGGTAATGATCGAGAGTTGCGTACCCTCACGCGTAAGAGCGGCCTTGCCAATTTCCACCTGGTAATATCCGTCAGGTACCTGCCCCTTGATCGAACGATACATCAGTTTATGTTCGAAATAGAGATACGGGTTGGGGTCATCCAGCGCTGCACACAGCAACCCTTTTGCATCGTACGGATTGGAAGGGTATACGATCTTGAGTCCCGGCGTGTGAAAGAACCAGGCCTCGTTGCTTTGGGAATGGAAAGGGCCAGCCGCTGTACCGGCGCCGGTGGGCATCCGAACGACCACATCGGCAGCCTGCCCCCACCGCCAATGTGTCTTGGCAAGGTTGTTTACGATTTGGTTGAAGCCCTCGGTAACAAAATCAGCAAACTGCATCTCCACCATCGCTTTCATGCCCTTGATGGAAAGGCCTAACCCGGTACCTACGATGGCCGCTTCACACAAAGGCGTATTCCGCACGCGGTCTTTACCAAATCGTTCAACGAACCCTTCCGTAATCTTAAAGACACCACCATATTCCGCGATATCCTGCCCCATCAACACAAGATTGTTGTGTCGGTCCATGCTCTCGCGTAACCCATCGCTGATGGCATCGATGAATCGTTTCTCGGAAGTTTTCGCGGAGGGCTCGGTCAATTGCTGAGCGTAAGGCGCAAACAAGTCACGCAACTCGGTAGCCGTGTCTGGGGTTGGGTGGGTCTCGCGAAATGCAACCTCCAGGCCGGCTTCAATCTCTTCCTTGATCTTTTTTCGGAGCGCATCGGCCGCCTTTTTGTCCAACACCTTTTCCTTGACCAGGAAGTCCTCGTAGTTCTGAACGGGGTCTTTCTTCCCCCACTCCTCCATAAGTTTTTTCGGTACGTATTTCGTGCCCGAAGCTTCCTCGTGACCCCGCATGCGGAATGTCAGGCATTCGAGCAGCACGGGTCGCGGCGACTTGCGCAGCTTCTCGGCAAGGTTGCGGACGGTATCGTAAACTTCCAGAATGTTGTTCCCGTCAACCTGCACACCTTCGATGCCGTAACCAATGGCCTTGTCAATAAACTGCTTGCAGCGGAATTGTTCCTGGCTCGGTGTGGATAAGCCATAACCGTTGTTTTCCACCACAAAAATGACGGGCAAGTCCCAAACAGCAGCCACGTTGAGGGCTTCATGAAAATCTCCTTCGCTGGTGCCACCGTCGCCGTTGAACACTACCGTCACTTTCTTCTCCTTGCGAAGTTTGGTTGCCAACGCGATCCCATCGGCAACACCATTTTGGGGGCCGAGGTGAGAAATCATTCCAACGATGTGATGCTCGTTTGTTCCGAAATGAAACGAACGGTCGCGACCCTTGGTGTATCCCATGGGTGTTCCCTGCCATTGGGCAAACAGGCGATCAAACGGAAGTTTCCGCCCGGTGAAAACACCCAGGTTGCGGTGCATCGGCAAAATATACTCATCCGGTTGGATGGCTTGCGTGATTCCGACGGCAATGGCTTCCTGGCCGATCCCGCTGAACCATTTGCTGATTCGGTTCTGGCGCAGAAGAATCAGCATCTTCTCTTCAATCATCCGTGGTCGGAGGAGCTCCGCGTACAGCTGAAGCAGGATTGCGTCGGTGTATTTCTTACGATTGAATTTCATGGCAGCAGGAAAAGACAAAAATACGCACCCCGGCCGGATCTGGGAACTTTCGACGCGTTTTCAGTCAATGAAGCGATCGGTATGCTCGGGCGACGGCAAACTGCATTC
>JAYRXB010000041.1:0-3384 GCA_041917735.1 Cyclobacteriaceae bacterium | reverse complement strand
TTTTGCCTGTCTTGTGCAAGCACCTTACCGGCCCAAAAACTATTGTTGATGTAGGTGCCAACATCGGCGATACGGCGGTGGCCATGGCCCAGCATTGCTCAAACCCTATCCTCTGCATTGAGCCTTCGCCACATTTCTATCCATACCTGACCAAAAACCTGGAGCTCTTGCCCACGGGTGAGCGCTTCAAGGCACTTCAGACAATGATTGGCACCGGAAAATTTGCAGGAGAGCTTGACCACTCAAAAGGCACTGCCCGCCTGGTGCTCGATTCCAGCCATAATGCCATTCCGTTTGTCGCCCTGGACAGCTTGAAGGATACAATCCGCGATTCCATTCTCATCAAGTCGGATACGGACGGGTTTGACTTTGATGTTCTGCTTTCTGCCAAATCACTCATTGAAAAAGATCATCCCATTCTATACTGGGAAAATGAAATTCAAGGTCCTGTTCAACTTCATGGCTTTCTGCTGTTGTATGAGATGCTCCAACAGGAAGGTTATGATCACATTCATGTCTTCGACAATTTTGGCAATTTGTTGCTTGAGGGAGCCACCGTTAGGGACCTGGTGAGCCTGAACGAATACCTCCACAGCATGCGCAGTTTCAATCAAACACGTACGTTTTATTACGTGGATATACTCGCGACAACAAACTCACATGTCAGCGTGGTGAATGCGGCCCTGGAGGAATATAAAAAGATGATTCAGAAGTGAATCCCCTGTACCTGCGAAGCAGGAAGTAAGCCAGGCTGGCGAAGCTTTGGTTTACTGAAGTTCCCGATCGACGAGCTCAGCCACTTCATCCACCCTGATCTCACTCATGCAGTTGTGTGCCGCAAATTGACACACCGACTGTGAGCAGGGATTACACGGATACTTTTCCACGTGATGTATCAGGTTGCCCGGTGCAGCATACGGATACCACATGGCAGAGTCGCCAGGACCAAATAGTGCAACGACCGGCTTGCCCAAACAAACAGCCAGGTTCATTGGACCGCTATCAAGGCCAACAAACAGTTTACACGCTGCCACCAAGGCTATCAATTCATTCAGCGTTGTCGTTCTGAATTGTGCCTTGTCGTTCGGAGTCTTCAGCAATCGCCCTACCCGGGTGAGTATTTCTCCTTCCGGCCCCGCGCCAATCACGATTGTTTTCCGGCCCGTGGCAACCAATCGATCAATGAGCTCAGCCCATTTTGTTTCACTCCAGCGCTTGAATTCCCAACCTCCGCCAACGTGAACAAGTATGTAAGAACCGGCAGGAACGGCCTCCTCGCGCAACGTCGGCTTGAAGGATGGAAAGCGAGCCGAAAAACCCGACGATACTCCCAGGAGCGCGAGCAAGTTGAGGTTCCAGTCATAGCGATGCATTGGCACATCTCCCGGCAAACTCCGGGTCAACAGGCGTCCTGAGACCTGGACATTGGATGCCAGGTAGCGACGATACCCAATTCTCGCACGGCAACCGGATAAGGACAGGAGAATCTGTGAGCGCACATCTCCTCGCGTATCAATTCCCAGGTCAAATTCACTTTTCCTTAGTTCCCAGAGGTATCGCCCAAGTTGCCACAGGTACTGAAGGCTGATTTTTCGCTTATGGCCGTAATCCGACCAAATGAAGTCAAATTCCAGTACGCCCGCGATGCGCTTGTCCAGCCGGAGTACGGCTGCACTACTTGGCTTTGTGAGAAAAAATAACTGGCAACCCGGGAAACGCTCCTGCAACGGATCGATAAGTGGCGTCAACGATAGAATGTCACCCATCTGAAAGGGTTCTACCAGGAGGATGCGGCAACCCGGCCGATCCAGTCGCTCTGGTCTTTCCCGTCGTTGAAATGGCCACAGCACGAGCCATGCCAGCCCCTCCAAAATGATGGTCTTGATCTTTACCGATTGAGAATACGAGTACGGCATTACAAACTGGTTCTCATGGCATCATGCTGCGCGGAGACCTTCTGCCGCCACCTCATGCTGACGATGCCCGCAATCATCACGAACGAATACAACAAGTTTCCTTTGTTGGTCTCCAGCATCGATTCCGTTTGCATGCTCAACAGCAAGGCTACGAAGGCAAAAACAAAAAGCCTTTCCTGGCGGAACTTCCAAAAAAGCCAACCTATCGACGCCAACCAAACAGCCAATCCAACCAAGCCGGCACAAACAACCACCTGGACATACTGGTTATGGGCATTGTACCGGTTATAGAGTGCCGCCAGGTGAAACTTTCTGTT
The DNA here is from genome assembly GCA_041917735.1 of Cyclobacteriaceae bacterium. Lineage (GTDB taxonomy): Bacteria > Bacteroidota > Bacteroidia > Cytophagales > Cyclobacteriaceae > ELB16-189. The sequence goes on along the minus strand of JAYRXB010000041.1, from coordinate 1,151 downwards.
GGCGTAAGCCTGCTGAAGTGCATCCTGTCCGTCCCCTGTTCCAACACCAAGAACAGGGTTCTCCTGGATAAGGTCCCAGGCACAAGTCCATATCGCTTTCCGGATCGCTATTCCATTCCACTCCTGCTGCATGGGCCCTTCCTGGTCAAGCGGAATTGTATTCCGGGTGCTGCCCGAAAAGACATCGCTTACCTTCTCGTTAAGGGGAGGCACCAAGGCAATTGAGAGTGCAAGAAGGACTACCAGAACTGCAGCAATGGCAGCTACCCATTTCTTCTGCGGAAGCACGATCCACGCATAGAGAACCGTCAACAGTACCCAAATCATGATTACCTGCTGCACGGCCAACAACAACAAGAATCCCACCAAGAGCAGCCCCAGTCCTAGCCGCACCCTTCTGTTGAGCCAGGTGTACAAGGAGACGGACCCCAACTCTGCCTCCGCCAATACCGTCATCGCAATCAGGCACAACATTGCGAACACATAGGGATACAAGTCGAGAAATTGCGCCAGGCCATGACCAGAATAGTACACGGAGGCTCCTGTTTGCAGCCACTGGTAAAGTCCGGCCATGAGGCTAAGGATGCATGCGATGGCCACACCCATCACAAACCAACTCATCATTGCTCGCGCCAGATTTCCGAGGTTCACACGGATGGTCAGGAAAAGTAAGGGCAGAACGAAAAGCAGTGCTTTCTGTTGAAGTCGAAACAGCCCCTCATCCGTATTGTCGGTATAGATCATACCTGCTGCCGCCAGCAAAAAGGGCATCGCAGCGCACAACCAAAGCATAGCGTCATCACTCCACTTTATCCGCTTGGGGAGGAAGCACCACAGCAACAACAGGAGAATTGCCAGCGCCGAATTCAATCCAGCCATAAAGGGAATGGAAAACACGAATGCGCTACTCAGGATCACCCAGGCCCTTTCCGCCTTTGTGGTCGTGCCCGTATTCGGGGATATCTCAACGGGACTCATCCGTATTTGCCGGTTGAATGAACTTTGAATAGTTGAACGCCAGTATCAAACCGCCCATCAGCGCAACGCTGGAAAGATACGTGATTAGCGAATCGGAGAAAAGAGATCGGGCCAATGCCAGCACCAGCACGCTGGTTGAGATGCCGGCGAGATACACCAATCGTTCCCGAATG
>JAYRXB010000040.1:0-7248 GCA_041917735.1 Cyclobacteriaceae bacterium | reverse complement strand
TGAAGCACTGATGCTCGACATGCATGGCTTTGTCGCCGAAGGCCCCGGTGCCAATTTCTTCCTGGAAAAGGATGGCTTGTTGATTACACCCGAGCAGGGCAACATCCTGCCGGGGATCACACGCCGGGTTGTGCTCGACATCGCGCGCGAACTGGATATTCCCACGGTAGAGCGGAAGCTGAGCCCCGCGGAACTGGAACATGCCGATGCGGCCTTCTTCTGCGGTACCGCCGCCGAAATCACACCCATCGAATCGATTGATGGGAACCCATTCCGGAAACCCTGGAAGAAATCGGTGAGCCGAATCATCCAGGAAGCTTACCGGGCGCTGGTACTCGACAAAAATTACAGCTACGTGATTGTTTGATCCGTGAATCCCATCAACAAATACAGCAGAACCCTAACGCAGGACCCGACTTTGCCGGCTTCACAGGCCATGCTCTATGGCATCGGCCTTACCGAACACGACATGCAGAAGGCCCAGGTGGGCATCGTCAGCACCGGATTTGACGGAAACACCTGCAACATGCACCTCAATGGCTTGGCTACGGAGGTTAAGACGGGCGTGTGGGATGAAGAACTGGTCGGCCTGATTTTTCATACCATCGGCGTCAGCGATGGAATTTCGAACGGCACATCGGGCATGCGGTACTCGCTCGTAAGCCGTGAAATCATCGCCGATTCCATCGAGGCGGTGTGCGGTGCGCACTATTACGATGGGTTGATCGCCGTGGTGGGCTGCGACAAGAACATGCCCGGTTCGCTGATGGCCATGGGGAGGCTGAACCGCCCGGCCATCATGGTCTATGGAGGCTCCATCGCTGGCGGGCACTGGAAGGGAAAATCACTCAACATCGTTTCAGCGTTTGAGGCACTCGGCGAGAAACTGGCTGGCACGTTGTCCGACGACGACTACAGGGGAATTATCCAGCACGCCTGCCCGGGAGCCGGAGCTTGCGGAGGAATGTACACGGCCAATACGATGGCCAGTGCCATCGAAGCGCTTGGCATGGCCCTGCCTGGATCTTCGTCCTATCCGGCACGGAGTGCTGAAAAAAGAAGCGAGTGCCGGAATGCGGGAAAGGCCATCCGCATCCTGTTGGAGAAAGACATTAAGCCGCGTGACATCATGACGCGCGAAGCCTTTGAAAACGCCGTCACCACGGTGATGGCGCTGGGCGGATCAACCAACGCAGTGCTTCACCTGGTGGCGATGGCCAAGTCGGTGGGCGTGCCACTCAGCCTGAATGATTTTCAGGTGATCTCCGACCGTACACCGCTGCTCGCCGACCTTAAGCCCAGCGGCAAATACCTCATGGGCGATCTGCACACCATCGGCGGAACACCTGCTGTGTTGAAATATTTGCTGAAAGAGAAGTTTATCCACGGTCATTGCCTGACCGTGACGGGTAAAACACTTGCGGAAAACCTGGCTGACGCTCCCGACCTGGATTTTCAGACCCAGCAGGTTGTTTTTCCGGTGAGCAAGCCCATCAAATCCACAGGCCACTTGCAGGTACTCTACGGAAATCTCGCTACCGGTGGCGCCGTCGCCAAGATCACCGGCAAGGAAGGCGAACGATTCAAAGGTCGCGCCTGCGTCTTTGAAGGCGAGTTTGAGGTGGTCGAGGGCGTTACTTCCGGTAAAATCAAACCGGGTTCGGTGGTTGTCATTCGGAACGTCGGTCCAAAAGGCGGACCCGGCATGCCGGAGATGCTTAAGCCCACCAGTCTCATCATGGGCGCCGGACTGGGTAAGTCGGTGGCGCTGATTACCGACGGCCGTTTCTCCGGCGGATCACACGGGTTCGTGATTGGTCACGTGACTCCGGAGGCGGCGGATGGAGGACTTATCGGTTTGGTGCAGGACGGTGACTGGATTGAGATTGATGTGAAGTCACACGAAGTCAACCTGCTCGTTGACGAGAAAACGGTCGCCATCCGGAAATCGAAGCAAATAGCCTGGAGTGGCCCTTCGGGCAACGGAGTACTTTATAAATATGCCAAACTCGTAAAGCCGGCCACCGATGGATGTGTCACCGATGAAAAATAGTGCGGGTATGGAGCGGAGCGGCGCCGAAATTCTGCTCCATTGTCTTGTAGCCGAAGGGGTGGACACGCTCTTTGGATACCCGGGTGGCGCCATCATGCCGGTTTACGATGCACTATATGACTATAGTGGCCGACTTCGTCACATCCTGGTGCGCCACGAGCAAGGCGCCGTGCATGCCGCCCAGGGGTACGCCCGCGCCAGCGCAAGGGTTGGAGTGGCGCTGGCCACCTCAGGCCCAGGTGCCACCAACCTGGTCACGGGCCTGGCCGACGCCCTGATCGACTCCACGCCGATTGTATGCATCACCGGGCAGGTGTTTGCCCACTTGCTGGGAACCGATGCCTTCCAGGAAATCGATGTCGTTAATACGACCAACCCCGTTACCAAATGGAACGTCCAGGTTACGGAAGCGGCCGACATCGCACCTGCGCTGGCAAAAGCTTTTTACATCGCCCGCACGGGTCGCCCTGGTCCGGTCCTGGTCGACATTACCAAGAACGCGCAGAACGAACGCATCGCTCAGCCACACTATGAGCCCTGCCGAAGCCTGCGGACCTATTCGCCGAAGCCTGTGCTTGAAACGTCGCGCGTGCTCGCCGCTGCCGCGATGATCAATCAAGCCAAGAGACCCTACCTGCTTGCCGGACAGGGAGTGATTCTTTCCGGTGCGACCGAGGCATTGCTGGCCTTCGCCGAGAAAACGGGTATTCCCGTCGCCTGCACATTGCTCGGGCTTGGCGCATTCCCGACGCACCATCCGCAATACGCCGGGTTCCTCGGGATGCATGGCAATTATGCGGCAAACGTCAATACGAATGCATGCGACCTGCTCATCGCCGTCGGCATGCGCTTCGACGACCGCGTCACCGGTAACGTGGCATCCTATGCGCGGCAGGCTCGTGTCATTCACATTGACATTGATAAAGCCGAAATCAACAAAATTGTACACGCCGATGTGGCCGTTCACGCCGATGCCCGCGAGGCACTCGAGGCTTTGCGGGTGCACTGCGAGCCTGGCCAGCATGAGGAATGGCTCGCCTCCTTCAGGCTACTGGGCGAACGAGAAAGCGAGAAAGTAACACAGCACGAGGCGCAGCAGGGTGGAGCGATCCGCATGCCGGAAGTGGTTCATGAATTGTCGCGCCTGTCAGCCGAAGATGCCGTGGTGGTCACCGATGTGGGCCAGCACCAGATGGTGACCTCCCGGTACTTCCGGTTTCAACGACCGCGGTCGCACATCACGTCCGGTGGCGCGGGAACCATGGGCTTTGCGTTGCCGGCTGCCCTCGGTGCCGCTTTGGCCATTCCCGGTACGCCCGTCGTGGCCGTGCTCGGCGACGGAGGATTTCAGATGACAATGCAGGAACTGGGAACGATCATGCAGTATAAAATCCCGGTGAAAGTCGTCATGCTCAACAACTCCTTCCTGGGTATGGTGCGCCAATGGCAGCAGCTTTTTCATCGGTCGAGGTATTCCTTTACGGAAATGGAGAATCCGGACTTTGTTCAGGTGGCTGCAGCGTACGGTATTCCTGCGCTCCGGGTAGATCGGCGCGAGCGACTGACCGAAGGGTTGAAATCGCTGCTCGCCTCCGAAGGACCCTTCTTTCTGGAAGTTGTAGTCGCCCGGGAAGACAACGTATTTCCCATGGTGCCTGCCGGAGCTGGCGTCGCCGATATGCTGCTCGAACTCCCGGTTGCACCTGAAACCGCAATACCCATTCCCACGCCATGAAGTACGATATCAACATGTTCCTGATCGCCGAGAACAATTTCTCGGTTCTCAATCGCATCGTCAACATCCTGAACCGGCGGCGGGTTCGCATCCGGCGCATCGCCGCCCATGAAGAGCCGGACAATTTCCGGAGGGGCAGTGTGTCGATGATTATTCATACCAGCACCGACATGGCCGAGAAGGTGAAACTGCAATTGGAGAAACTCATCGAAGTGGAGGCGGTGAGCTACCATCTTCAACAACCGGCGCGCGAGCATAGCACGGCTTCTTTCGACCCGTCACCGGAGCCCGTGCAGGTGACATCCGTGTTGTAAATCATTCCTTGTATTCAACTATCAATCTTAATTCAACCAACCATGGCAAAGATCAATTTCGGAGGAACTCTTGAAGAAGTCGTTACCCGGGAAGAATTCCCGATGGAGAAAGCACTGGATGTGCTGCGCGATGAAACCATCGCCATCATCGGGTACGGCGTGCAGGGTCCGGCACAGTCGCTCAACCTGCGCGACAATGGATTCCAGGTGATTGTCGGACAACGCGAAGGCGGCGCAAGCTGGGCCAAGGCCATCCAGCACGGATGGATTCCGGGCGAGACACTCTTTCCGATCGAAGAAGCCTGCCGGAGAGCCACCATCATCCAGTTTTTGCTGTCCGACGCAGGACAGATCGCAGCATGGCCGGAAGTGAAACCTCAGCTGACGGCAGGCAAAGCCCTCTATTTTTCACACGGCTTTGGGATTACGTTCTCTGAACAAACCGGAATCGTTCCGCCCAAGGATATAGACGTTATCCTGGCGGCCCCGAAGGGCTCCGGCACGTCCGTACGCCGCCTGTTCCTCCAGGGAAAAGGCATCAACAGTAGTTTTGCCATTTACCAGGATGCCACGGGGCGTGCCCGCGATCGGGTTATCGCGCTTGGCATCGGTGTCGGCTCCGGCTACCTGTTCGAAACGGGTTTCCGGAAAGAAGTGTACTCCGACCTCACGGGTGAGCGCGGTACGCTGATGGGCGCCATCGCCGGAATCTTTGAGGCTCAATATGAGGTCCTCCGCAGCAAGGGACATAGCCCCTCCGAGGCCTTCAATGAAACGGTGGAAGAGTTGACGCAGAGCCTCATGCCCCTCGTGGCTGAGAACGGGATGGATTGGATGTATGCCAATTGCTCCACTACGGCACAACGCGGTGCACTCGACTGGAAGAAACGGTTCAAGGCCGCTACGCTGCCCGTCTTTAACGAACTCTATGAAAGTGTGCGCAGCGGAGCGGAGGCACGACGTACCATTGAAGTTTGCAGCCAGCCTGATTATCGTCAGAAGCTTGCGGAAGAACTCAAGGAACTTCGCCAGAGTGAGTTGTGGCAGGCCGGCGAAGCTGTACGATCACTTCGCCCGGAAAAGAACATGGTGGAAGCAAGCATGATCGATGCTTGATGTTCTAACTAACACTCGTAAGCGACAATTTTTTTTGATCAAGGTTGACGAAAGGAAAAATTCTTTCAGACCTTAGCAACCACACAAGGGAAACGCCCTGCCGGCAGCACAAAAAGCCGGCAGGGCGGTTTCATTTTGAGGAGATCGTAGCAAACGAACAGTTGTTGTGGAGCCAAAAACGATTTTTGACAAGATCTGGGATGCGCATGTCGTGAAGCGCGCGGAAGGGTTTCCCGATGCGCTGTTCATCGACCGGCACTTTATTCATGAGGTGACCAGCCCGCAGGCCTTCGATGGCCTTCGTACCCGCGGCATCCCGGTGTTCAATACACGGAGAACCACGGCCACCGCCGACCACAACGTTCCCACCAAGGACCAGCACCTGCCCATCAAAGAAGCCTTATCGCGACACCAGGTGGAGACGCTTCGCAAGAACTGCCAGGCGTTTGGCGTTGAGCTCTATGACCTGGGCCATCCCTACCAGGGTATCGTGCACATTATCGGGCCGGAGCTGGGCCTGACGCTGCCCGGGATGACCATCGTGTGCGGCGACAGCCATACCTCTACCCACGGCGCTTTCGGCAACATCGCCTTCGGAATCGGCACCAGCGAGGTGGAGCAAGTGCTGGCCACCCAGTGTGTGCTCCAGCACAGGCCCAAAACCATGCGCATCGAAATCAATGGCAAACTCGGTCGCGGCGTGGTGAGCAAAGACATTATTCTGTACATCATTTCCCGCATCTCCAGCAGTGGCGCAACCGGCTACTTCGTGGAGTATGCCGGCGACACTATCCGCGGTCTCTCCATGGAGGCACGCATGACGGTCTGCAACATGAGCATCGAGATGGGCGCACGTGGCGGACTCATTGCGCCCGACCAGACTACGTTTGATTACATCCGTGGGCGAAAGTTCGCCCCGCAGGGAGCGGCTGTTGAGGAGGCTGTCGCTATGTGGACAGCGCTTGCGACTGATCCCGGAGCGCGCTACGACAAGGTGTTAACCTTCGACGCGGCTGAAATCGGCCCCATGATCACGTACGGCACCAACCCGGGCATGGGCATGCGGGTGACGGATCGTATCCCTACCGCCAGCGAATTGGCTTCGTTGGGTGATGTCAGTTCCTTCACCAATTCCCTCGAATACATGGGCCTGTCGCCAGGCGATTCACTGCTGGGAAAGAAGGTGGACTACGTATTTATCGGAAGTTGTACGAATGCCCGCATCGAAGACCTCCGGCAGGTGGCGCAGTTCGTGAAGGGTAAGAAGCGTGCCGACAGCGTGGAGGTGTGGGTGGTGCCCGGATCCAAGCAAGTGGAGGCGGAAGCCAGGAAAGAAGGGCTCGACAAAATTTTTGAACAAGCCGGCTTTGAACTGCGTAGCCCGGGTTGCTCCGCCTGCCTCGGCATGAATGAAGACAAAGTTCCCCCGGGGAAGTATTGCATCTCCACATCCAACCGGAATTTCGAAGGCCGCCAGGGACCGCGATCGAGAACCTTCCTCGCCAGCCCGCTGAGCGCTGCCGCCGCCGCGATCACCGGCCACGTGACCGACATACGAACCTGGATGGAAAACTAACGCCATGGCCAAAGAGAAACTATCTATACTGACTTCCACGGCAGTTCCGCTGCCCATCGAGAACATCGATACGGACCAGATCATTCCGGCGCGTTTCCTCAAGGCTACCACCCGCGAAGGCTTTGGGGAGAACCTGTTTCGCGACTGGCGCTTCGATCCTGCCAATCAGCCGGTACCAGACTTTGTCCTCAACAACCCGGCATACTCGGGCAAGATTCTCATCACAGGCAAAAACTTCGGTTGTGGAAGCAGCCGCGAGCACGCCGCCTGGGCCATTCATGACTACGGCTTCCGGGTGGTGATCTCCAGTTTCTTCGCTGATATCTTCAAAAACAACGCTCTCAACAACGGACTCCTTCCACTGGTCGTGAGCGAGCCGTTCCTGAAGAAGTGCCTTGAGCTTGTGACCGCCAATCCGGCGACCACCCTCACGGTGGATTTGCCCGCACAGCGC
>JAYRXB010000039.1:0-2472 GCA_041917735.1 Cyclobacteriaceae bacterium | reverse complement strand
GACAAGGGTATCGCCGGATGGAACGGCCCCCTCGATCGCGTGGAATCAACGGATGCCCCGGCCCTGCTCTCCGGAAAATTTGAAGGAGCTGAAATCCTGGACGTGCGTCGGCCTGGAGAATGGAATGCGGGTCACATGAAGGAGGCACGCTTCGCTCCGCTGTCCGATCTTGCTGTGCATACGGAGTCGCTGGACAAAGCGGGAACGTACGTGGTGTATTGTGGCGGAGGTTATCGGTCCATGACCGCCATTTCACTGATGAAACGAAGTGGATTCACCAACCTGGTGAACGTCACCGGTGGGGCGACGGCCATGGCAAAAGCCGGCGTGACCATGGTGAGTGAGGAATTGGCTGTTTAGGCTTCCCGGTTGCGGCGCCCTTTACAGCTAAGCTAATTGCGCCCCAATTGCCACGCCCTAATTGCCACGCCCTTTAGGGCGTGGATAACAGGAGATCATTCCTAACTTGGGCTTTAGCCCGAAGTAAATCCCAAGGAAATGAAACCCTATCTTTTGCATACGCATTGGCTTGCCCCCCGCTTAGCCTTGATCTTGCTGACAGTTCTTTCTTTGCCTTTACATGGGCAGGGAGATGACAGCTACACGCGTTACGAGTTGTTGGATCCGGCATCGCAACGGTTTCGCATTCTTTACGACGTCACCGTAACGCAACCCGGTACCACCTACTATTTCAACACCTTGCGTAAAGGGAGCGCGCATACGGTGGATGCTGTAATTGATCGGATGTCCGGGCAGCCGTTGATCTGGACGATTGTGAACGGAGCTCAAGCGCGAAAGGCAGGTCATGACCGAGCGGCAGAAGACACAGACTACCTGCAAGTGACGTTGGCCCGACCGCTTGTAGATGGGAGCGAGTACCGCTTGCTGATCGACAAAACCTACCAAGATGGCCAGAGTTATTTTGAGAAGAACGGTGTAATCGTTTTTGACAGACCGCTGGGCATCAAGCGTAACGCGGTGGTACTGCCGAAGGGTTATGAAGTTATACGTTGCAACTACCCGGTGCAGGTGCTGATGGAGCCCGATGGAAGAATCAACCTCAGCTTTGTGAACACCGGGCCTGCTGAAGTTCCGTTGCACATCGAGGCCAGGAAGCTGCCCACAACTGCCAATCTGGCTCCATCTCCCAAGGGTGCACCCGGCGTATCCAGCCCTGGCGAAGGACGCGACAAGTCAAGGGCACGCGTCGACTATGTGGTGCAGGAGCGGGCGCGGCAAACCCGGGAGATTGTATACTTCTTGCAGCAGCCGGAGACGCACGCATTCCGGCTTTACCACGACTATACCGAAACGCGTCCGGGCATGGATCGCTACCTCAACGTGGTGCGTGCTGGGAGCAAAGCGTCCAACCCTTCCGCCAGGATGTTGGATACGGGCAAAGCCCTGAAGGTAGAGACCCTGAAGGGTATGGCCATCACGCAACGCGGCCTGGACATCGGAGAGCCGGTAACCGCGGAGACGGAAGTGGTGGTTATCTGGTTTGATCCGGTGCAGCAGGGACAATCGGTCCGGCTTCGGATCGAAGAGACCTACACGGATCCGAGCCGCTATGTACTTCACCAGGATGAATTGGTATTTGACCGTGCTTTCGGCCGTCCGTTTAACACCGTGATCCTGCCGGAGGGCTGGTTTCTCACGGCCAATGCCATTCCGGCTACCATCGACCTGACCGCCGAAAGCACGATCAGCCTGACCTATGTCAACGGTGATCCCGATGAAATTGATGTGTTGATTAAAGCAAGAAGAAAGTAGGGCCTTATCCCTTCTTTTGCGCCTCATGGCGACTTCGCGCCTTTTCGTGAGTATTTGTCTTTGCTCGGCTCGTCAGCCTTCGACTACGCTCAGGCTGACGTCATGCGGCGCACCCGAAGCTTGATTGTCAACGCAGGTCTAACCTTACGACATTCTCGACATGCACCGTCTGTGGAAACATATCGACGGGCTGAACCGCGGTTATGTCGTATTTCGCGGAGAGTATCTTAAGGTCCCTCGCCTGCGTGGCGGGATTGCAGCTGACGTAAACGATTCGCATGGGGGCGGCCTGGAGCAGGACGTTGCACACGTCTTCGTGCATGCCGGCCCGTGGCGGATCGGTGATCACCACGTCGGGACGCCCGTGTGTTCCCAGGAATGCTCCGTCCAGGAGGTCTTTCATGTCGCCGGCAAAGAACCGGGCATTTGTGACACCATTGAGTTGCGCGTTGACTTTCGCATCGGCGATAGCGGCCTCCACGTACTCGAGCCCGATCACTTCACGCGCCTGTCCAGCCACATAGTTGGCGATGGTGCCTGTGCCCGTGTAGAGGTCGTAGACACGCTCGGTACCCTGGAGTGCGGCCATCTCCCAGGCGGCGCGGTACAACACTTCCGCCTGGTGGGAGTTGGTTTGATAGAATGATTTCGGGCCAACCCGAAATTGAAGCATCCCATCGTCAGCGGGTTTACGCATTT
>JAYRXB010000038.1:0-2092 GCA_041917735.1 Cyclobacteriaceae bacterium | reverse complement strand
CGATTAGGTTGCGCCGGGGAGGATTTTGGGCCCGGTGAAGAAGGGCCGGGCCGGTAACCTGGAATGATTATGGAAACGACTTTGGTGCTGATCAAGCCGGGCGGAGTGGCCCGCAACCTGAATGGCGAGATCATCCGCCGCATCGAGTTGCGCGGGCTCAAAATCACCGGGCTCAAGCTGATGAACGCCCCCCGCGCCACCGTGGAAGAGCATTACGCTGAGCACAAAGAGCGTCCGTTTTTCAACGACGTCGTCAACTACCTGTGCAGCGGCCCGGTCGTGGCGCTGGCCGTGGCCGGCCCCAATGCCACCAAAGCCATTCGCATGATGATGGGTGCCACCAACCCAGTGGAAGCCGAACCCGGCACGGTTCGCGGCGACATGGCCCTGACGATTGAAGATAATTTGGTCCACTCATCCAGCGATCCCGAGGCCGCCGCCCGCGAGCTCAGCCTCTGGTTCCCGGAAGGTTTGGTCGGCTGAACTAGCCGCCCGGAGGGGGATTGTCGCCATATTTGCTGATTTGCCACTCCAGTTGCGGGACAAGCCGTTCTAATTCTTTGCGTATGTATCGCCTGTCGCTCATCTCTGCAACCGGATGATCGCATCGGCGGCCTCTTTGGCAAAGTCCGGATCAGTTCCTTTGGCGGCAATATGGTAGTTGCGAAGGGCAGAAGCCGTATCGTGGATGGCTTCGTAGGCACGCCCTGCAAGCAATGTGAGAGCCTGATCCTTTCCAAACAAAGCAATGACTTGGCCCCTTTCAATCCCTTCCACGGCCATTTGCTTTTCAATCAGCGCAATCACGATGTAAGGGTTCGAACTATACATGCCGCACATAACGACGGTGCCGTTCCGTCTTAGGGTTTCCCTATCAGGAGACTCCGTGGCATTTTCTGGGTCGGCAGCGATGTATTTTCTTGATAGATTCCAGCTTTTCGACTCGGGCAGATCGAAGTAATGCTCATACCCGTTAAATCCGAAATAGTCCAGTTGAACACTTCCTGTAGAAGAGCCAGCAAACGCGTACTGCATCTTCAATTTAATGTGAATCGAATCGAATTGCTTGTTCTGATGAGCCTCTACGTAAATATTCTGATAAGCGTTTGCCCAAATCGATAGATCGTGGTACGGCCTCTTCAGTAGCTCGATCTGGAATATGGTTTCCAAGATATCTGGCTCTTTTGGCCAGAAGGATCTCCAATTCCACATCAGATGCTCCGCGTCTACTCCATTACCAAGTTTGATTAGGGCCCGCGCACTGGCCAGGTCGCTGCGGTACCTTTGCTGGCTTTCCGGATCCAACTGCGAGATGTGTTGAATGAGTTCACCGCCTCTCATAAGGATGGGGTTACTCCCTCCCCCGCGCTCTTGGAGAGCCGGTTGAAACGTGATCGCGAGGATGATTGAGGTGATAGTCATGGGTTGCCTTCTATTGTGGGTAAATCGGGAAGTCGGGGTAGCTCACGGCGGTTCCGACGGTTATTGCACTACCGGAATCGAGCTGCCAGGTGCCAGAGACTTTGGTTGCTGAACCGTGGGGGTTCCACGTTGTCGAAACTACCGGGACTTCGTAGCTTTCAAAACCGTTCCAAGGTGGTTTGTACATCAGGAATACTTCATGGTGGTCGTTCATCTCCATCTTCTTATCCGACGGCGAGCAATTCATGTACGGTTGATCGATCTCCAATTTAAGTCCAGAAAGCGCAGGAAAGTATCCTATGCTAGCTACAATGTATGGCAAACCGCCATCCAACTTTCTGCCGCCCGAAAAGTTTGCGTAGGGAACATTCATTGGAAGCCGGTTATTATTTGCATCCGTATACCAGCGGTCAACTCCAGTCAACGTATTCACATAAAAAACAGTATCGCCATTACCCGTCTGGAAAACCGTCGGCGTATACATCTCAGTTGTCCGCTTTACGCCAAATTGACCGGTCTGACCAGCAAAATTCGGTTGGTACCAACTGTTGTTCGGGATCGTCACCGTCAGGCCGGTAGTACCGAAAATTGGCTGCGAACCGTACAACCATACTCCCATCGACCCTTGCGAAAAAGTCATAGAAGGGCTTTCCGGAGGCGCAATTGTGAT
>JAYRXB010000037.1:0-14042 GCA_041917735.1 Cyclobacteriaceae bacterium | reverse complement strand
CTGAATTTCACTTCCTTCAACCCATACCTCCGCTCCTCCACGCCTACCTTTACTTTGAGTCTGCCCACTTCGTCCACACCAACAATGACACCCTCAAAGGCTGCGCCGTCGGCTTCAAACGATTGGGGAACGCCGATTCGATAAAGTTGCCGGTGGTAGTCGCCCTGGATCACCGCGTGCCCGCCGGTTCGCAGTTGGAGGTAACGCGCTTCAATGGCGATAACGAGCTGCTGGAACACGGCGTCGAGGTCCAGGGTACTTCCCACCCACTGTGCCAACGATCCCGCCGAAGGCAGCGGCAGCTCGCGCTGGTTCACGTTGATGCCGATCCCCGCGATGGACACCGACAGCTGCGTGCCTTGCGACTGGTTTTCAATGAGGATGCCGCCGACCTTTTTTCCTTCAATCAAAATGTCGTTGGGCCACTTCACGGCGAGACCGGAAGGAACGAACACCGCCAGCCCCTCGGCAATACCCAGGGCCACCGCCATGCTGAGCCTGAACTGATCGCGCACCTCCAGGAACTTGGGACGCAGCAAAACAGAGAACGTGAGGTTCAAGCCCTGGCCCGACTCCCACGTGTTGCCACGCTGCCCCCGACCCCGCGTCTGGTGGTCGGTGATCAGGACCGTTCCCTCGGGCAAATCGGTATGCTCCAGCAGCTCGGCCAACGACGAATTCGTGGAATGACATTCTGGCACATAAATGAGCTTTTGACCCGTGAAAAGGGTTTTGGCAGGGATTTTATACAAGGTATTTTACTTAGTTTTACGCTTTCGAAGCAAACCCAAGATAGTGAATGGCGAAGAGAAGGAAAGCTGACGCATCGGAGCGTCTGAGTCAGCTGGTGGTTAAGGGAATGCAGGAGAAAAAGGCCACGAATATTGTGGTCATGGACCTTCGGAAAGTGAAAAACGCGGTCGCCGACTTCTTCGTCATCGGTACAGGCAATTCCGACAAACAGCTGGATGCCATCGCCGGTTCGGTGAGCGACGAAGTGTACAAAGGAACCCAGGAAACACCGTGGCATACCGAAGGAAAAAACAATAAAGAATGGATGCTCCTCGACTATAGCAGTGTGGTGGCCCACATCTTCCGGAAGGACCAGCGGAGCTTTTACGCCCTGGAACGCCTCTGGGGGGATGCCGAAATCACTGAAATAGAAGACTGAACCAATTTTCTCATCGTGCGTTAAGCAATTACCCGTTTATTAAGGACACCTCTACATGGCAGACAAGGAAAGAAAAGACAATAGCAACATGCCGCCGCGGATTCCCCGGCCCAACTACCAGATTTGGATCATCCTGGGCCTGGTGGCCGTGGTTATTGCCGTCAGCTACCTCACCCGCACCAGCGCGCTCACCGAAATACAGCTCAGCCGCTTTGAAGACATCGTGCAGAGCCGCGACGTCATGAAACTGGTGCTGATCGAGAACGAAAAACTCGTTGAAATCACCCTCAAGTCGGAAGCCCTCCAGAACGCCAAATACAAGCAAGAGCTGGAGCGCAACAGCCCCCTCGGCATGAACCAGGGCGGCCCACACTATAAAATGAAGATCGGCTCGATCGACAAGTTCGTCGACCAGTACGAGGCGATTACCAAAAACATTCCCCGCGACCAGCGCATCGACGTCGTCTACGAAGAGCGCAGCGACATCGGCACCATGCTGTTCAACTGGGGCTTTCTCTTCCTCCTCCTCTTCGGCTTCTGGATGCTCATGCGCCGGATGACGGGTGGCGGCGGTCCGGGCGGACAAATCTTTAACATCGGCAAGTCGAAGGCCGCGCTCTTTGATGCCGAAAGCAAAGTCAAGATCACCTTCGAAGACGCCGCAGGCCTCGACGAAGCGAAAGTGGAAATCATGGAGATCGTGGAGTTCCTGAAGAACCCCTCCAAGTTCACCAAACTCGGCGGCAAGATCCCCAAAGGTGCACTCCTCGTCGGCGCACCAGGTACCGGTAAAACCCTCCTCGCCAAAGCGGTGGCGGGCGAAGCCGGCGTTCCGTTCTTCTCGCTGTCGGGTTCCGACTTTGTAGAAATGTTTGTGGGCGTGGGCGCCGCACGGGTGCGCGACCTGTTCAAGCAAGCCAAAGATAAAGCGCCCTGCATCATCTTCATCGACGAAATCGACGCCATCGGCCGTTCACGCGGTCGCGGCCAGATCCCCGGTGCCAACGACGAACGTGAAAACACGCTGAACTCCCTCCTCGTGGAGATGGACGGCTTCGCCACCGACAGCGGTGTCATCATCCTCGCGGCCACCAACCGCCCCGACGTGCTCGACTCCGCGTTGCTGCGCCCGGGACGTTTCGACCGCCAGATCAGCATCGACAAACCCGATATCAACGGCCGTGAGGCCATCTTCAAAGTGCACCTCAAGCCCATCAAGCTGAGCAAAGAAGTGGATGTGAAGAAACTCGCCGCCCAGACACCGGGTTTCGCCGGCGCCGAGATCGCCAACGTCTGCAACGAGGCAGCGTTGATTGCTGCCCGCAAAGACAAGAAAGAAGTAGAGATGGGCGACTTCAACGACGCCATCGACCGCGTCATCGGAGGCCTGGAGAAGAAGAACAAGCTCATCTCCCCCGATGAGAAGAAGATCGTCGCCTACCACGAGTCGGGCCACGCCGTCGCCGGCTGGTACCTCGAACACGCCGATCCGCTCGTGAAGGTGAGCATCGTGCCCCGCGGTGTGGCAGCCCTCGGCTACGCCCAGTACCTGCCCAAAGAGCAGTTCCTCTACCAGACCGACCAGCTCATCGACGAGATGTGCATGGCGTTTGGCGGGCGTGTGGCCGAAGACATCGTCTTCAACAAGATCTCTACCGGCGCCCTCAGCGACCTGGAGCGCATCACCAAGATGGCCTACAGCATCGTGACCGTCTACGGTATGAATAAAGAGATTGGCAACATCTCGTTCTACGACAGCAAGCAGTCGGAATACAACTTCCAGAAGCCGTACTCCGACTCGACGGCCGAGAAGATCGACAAAGAAGTGAAAGCCCTGGTGGATTTCTGCTACCAGCGCACCAAGAAACTCCTCAACGACCACCGCGAGCAGTTGGAGATCATCGCCAAGGAACTTCTGGAGAAGGAGATTCTCTTCCAGAACGACCTCGAGCGGCTGATCGGCAAGCGGCCGTTCAGTCACCAGACCACGTACGAGAAATTCACGAAGCCCTCCAACGGTACGCCGGCAGCCGAGGCCCCTCCCGCACCTGCCACCCCGGCTCCGACCCCGGAAGCCCAGGCTCCGCAGGAGAACGGATAGGCAATCGAATTGCGTTCAAAACAAAACAGGGCATGCTCCATCAGCGTGCCCTGTTTGCTTTTGCACCCCCTTAAACTTCTAAACGGTTGAACCCCGACAAAATGCATAATCCATTCATCTCAACGGGTAAGTCACTGAGACTATTCCGCTTTCATCTTTACGGAGATCCCTCGTCGGGGCAAGCTCTTAAACTGTTGAACCGTTGAACTGTTGAACCACCCACCCCGCACACTTCTCAAGGAACTTACCCCCACATAACCCCAGTCCATTCCTCCGAATGATGTACCTTTGACCATCTTCCCGTCAGGCTCCATGCTGCAACAATCCCTCGACCTCGCTCCCGGCAAGAAGCTCTATTTCGCCTCCGACTTTCACCTGGGTGTGCCCACGCCGGAAGCCAGCCTGGAACGGGAGAAACACATTGTGGCCTGGCTTGAGTCCATCCGTCACGACGCGCAGGCGATCTACCTCCTCGGCGATATTTTCGATTTCTGGTTTGAATACCGTCACGCCATCCCCAAGGGCTTCATCCGCCTGCAGGGCAAACTGGCCGAACTCCGCGACGCGGGAATACCCATTGCGTTCTTCACCGGCAACCACGACATGTGGATGTTCGACTACTTCCCCACCGAGCTGGACATACCGATCTACCGCGAGCCCCTGGAGTTGACGGTGGGAACCCAGCGCCTGGTCATCGGCCACGGCGACGGGCTTGGACCGGGTGAGCGGGGCTACAAGATTCTCAAGAAGTTCTTCAACAGCGCCACCTGCCAATGGCTCTTCGCCCGCATCCATCCCAACCTCGGCATGCGGATTGCTCACTACTGGAGCAAGAGCAGCCGGATCAACAACATGAAGCGCGAAGAGCAGTTTAAGGGAAACGAAAGCGAATACCTCTTCGTATGGTGCCGCGAGCAGGAGCAACAGGCCCACCGGCAATTCTACGTCTTCGGTCACCGTCACCTGGTTCTCGACCTCGCCGTAGGCGACGACTGCCGCTACATCAACCTGGGCGAGTGGGTACACCACAAAACCTATGGTGTATACGACGGTAAGAACGTCGAGTTGAAAACCCATAACGCATGAGGCTGCTGGTTGCCGCCATCGTCGCGCTGACACTTCCTATTCTCGCTGTCGCGCAACCCAAGACCGTTTCCGTCGACGCCGAGATCATTTGGGCGGGCGTTGACCGTGCCGGTGATTTGTTTGTTGTGCTCGTCACGGGAGAAGTCAAGAAGGTAGACAAGACCGGCAAGGTGATCGGCACCCACCGTTTCTCCGCGCCACCCACCTTGCTGGACCCTATTGATGGCGTGCGGTCGTTCTACTACCAGCGCAGCGGGCATCGGTACGGGTTCATGTCGTACGATTTCAGCACCGTCGACGACAATGCGCTGGATCCCAGCTTTGCCATCAGTCCCTGGCTCGTGTGTCCGGCCCTGCACGAACTCTGGATCCTCGACTCCGCCGACTTCACCATCAAGAAGACGCGGATGAACGCGATGACCATCAGCCTGGAAAACACGCTCAAGCATTTGCCCGACAAGAAGATGGACGACTACATCGGCTTGCGCGAATACCAGAACTACCTCTTCCTCCTCGACCGTTCGGCCGGCGTGCACGTGTTTAACCCGCTGGGCCTGTACATGCGGACGCTGGGCGAAAAAGACATGCGGTACTTCAGCTTCCTGGGCGAAGAACTGTACTACGTCAAGGACAAGGAACTCATCTTCATCGACCTCTACACCCAGGAGCGTCGGATCATGACGTTGGATCAACCGTTTCAATTCGTGCTTCTCAACGACGATACGCTCTACGGAATATTATCCAAGGCGATCACGTTCAGTCCTTTCAAGCCCTGACAATTGCCATTTACCCATTCATCCGTGTAAATCCGTGCAATCTGTGGCTATCTTGCCGTCCTAAACCTAGACTAGTCCCATGCGTTACCTCCTACTGGCCCTTGTGGCCGTTCTATCCGTTTCATCTTACGCCCAGAAAAAACCCGCCAACCCCAAACCGTACGCTGCCACCATCACCGATGCGGACCTGAAGCGCCACCTCGCCATTGTGGCCGGTGCGGAGATGGAGGGTCGCGAAACCGCCACCGCCGGCGAACGCAAAGCGGCCGCCTACATTGAAACCCAATTCAAAAACCTCGGCCTCGCCCCCGGCAACCAAGGAAGCTATCGCCAGGCCTTCCCGGTCTACCGCGACTCGCTGACCATCGCCAGGATGATGGTCAACGGCACCGCGCTGGAAGCCGACACCGACTTCCAGGCAAGCCCGCTGTACAACACGGAATCCAAGTTTTACTTCTCCGAGGTCGTCTATGCCGGCTACGGCGTCATCGATTCGCTCTATGACAGCTACGGTAAGTCCAGCGTCGCCGGCAAAGCAGTGCTGGTCGTGGAAGGCGGACCTACAGGTCTGAAGGGTGGCACCGGCCGGTTTTCGTCGACAGGCACCACCGCGAAAGTCATGAACGCCCGCACCAAAGGCGCCTCCGCCGTCTTTATCGTCTCCACGGCGTTTACACCCAACATGTTTGGCAACCGCATGTACGTCAGTCTCTACCGCGACACCCAGACGCCGCCGACCTACATGATCAACGACAAGACCGCCGAACGTATCCTGGGGCCCTCCTGGACGGCGATGAAGGAATCGCTCAAGAACGAGAAGCCAGAGCCGAAAGCCTTGAAAGCCGAAGTGGCTGTCTCCATCGAAAAACAAACCCAGCAGCTTTCCGCCAACAACGTGCTGGGTGTCATTGAGGGCACCGACAAGAAAGACGAGTACCTGGTGATCACCGCCCACTACGATCCCCTCGGAAAGCGCGGCGACGTGATCTACTACGGTGCCAACGACGACGGCTCCGGAACCGTCAGCGTCCTGGAGATGGCCGAAGCGTTTGCCAAAGCGAAAGCCGAAGGCAAAGGTCCGCGCCGCAGCATCCTCTTCATGACCGTCAGTGGTGAAGAGAAAGGCCTGTGGGGGTCGGCCTACTACGCCGCACATCCCACGGTGAACCCCGAGAAAATAACGGCCAACCTGAACATCGACATGGTCGGCCGCGTCGATATCGACCGCAAGAAGCCCGACAGCCTGAACTACGTGTATGTGGTCGGCGACGACAAGATCAGCAGCGAGTCGACCCCGATGACAGAGACGATCAACGGCAAGTACACCAAGCTCGGTCTCGACTACAAGTTCAACGACCCGAAAGACCCGCAGCGCATCTACTACCGCAGCGACCACTACAATTTCGCGAAGATCGGCGTGCCCATCATCTTCTACACCGACGGCGTCATCAGGCCCGACTACCACCGGCCCACGGATACGCCCGACAAGATCAACTACCCGCTCCTGGCCAAGCGCGCACAGCTGGTCTTCTACACAGCCTGGGAGATGGCGAACCGGGAAAACCTGATGAAGCGGGACCGGCCGTTGCTGAAGGAGTAGAAAGCTGACTCCAGTGTTTTCATACGCCTTTAACCCGGTGCTGGCTGCATCAGTGTACACCTGAAAGTCACGGGGGCTACGACTTGTGAGAAGATTACAAGTTTGTTACCTTTTTGCCCCTGCCGAATGTACTCCATGTCTCACCAACACCGATCGCTTCGTGGCTTATGGAGCCAGTTGGGTTTGACTTGCCTGGCCTTGTTCACCTTGGTGATTGCATTTCCATGCAGTGGTCAGAAGGAGTATGCTTTGCATCACCTTCCCTCCGTTTGGGACTTTACCGAAGTCAAATTTAAGTGGGACATGACCGGGGAAGTCCAGGCTTTTCTGAACGAGGGACTCAATGAACTCCGTGACCAGAATCCGGTTGGAGCCTTAAATCAATTGACAACCGTGGCCCGAATGGATCCGACCTTATGGGTGACGTTCTACTACCGGGCGATGGCCTTTAAGCAAATTGGTATGCTTTCCAATGCCAAAGCCGACTTGCTTGGAGTATATCGGGTAAAACCCAACTCCTACGAGATACCTCTCGAGCTCGCCAAATTATGCATCATTCTCAAGTCATATGAGGAGGCCGATCGATACATTCATGAAGCGCTCAAGCTAAAGACACGGGATCCGCTGGTAAACTATTTTTACGCCATTCTTGACTACGAACGAGGCTACCGGCTCGATGCCCTGCGGGAGTTTGCCGCCTGCGCGAAGTATGATCCAACTTTTCTTCACGGACAGGTGCAAATAGCGCGACACGAACTTCAAGGAACCACCAACCGAAGCGATGGGCAAATGATGATTCAAGAGGTTTTGCGAAAAGACTCCCTGCATGAGGCGGCGCGGTACCTGCGCTACGGAGTATGGACCGATTTCGGAAGAACCAAAGAAGCATACGAAGACATCGATTTCCTTGTACGCTATGCTCCGTTGAATCCCGAATTCAGGTTGATTCGGGGAAAGCTAGGCATGCAAATGGATATGAATGACCAGGCTTACCTCGACGTCCGCAAGGCTTTAGAAGGTATTAATCGCATGCTTTCACGTGGAATCAAAGAATATGAGGGCAAACGCATATACCAGGAAAAGTCACTGGACTTGATCAACGCAGGACAGTACCTAAACCGGAAACTGTATGGCTTAAAGGAATCCGATGCAGCCCTGGTCAAGAAAGGTTTTACCTATCTCGTCCTGAATCGCACCGAAGACTGCACTACCACGCTCACCGCGACTTCAGAACGCAACAAGCACGCCTTGATTCCCTATCTCATGGGCATCGCCGCCGAACACCAGAATGACTACTCAACAGCCTTCCGTCTTTACGGAGAAGCCCTGCGGCTTGACCCAGAAATTTTCGACGTCCACAAGAAGCTGGCTCGCTTCCGGTTGCAACGGAAAGAATTCAGTGAAGCCAGGGAAAATCTCGACGCCATGACGATTCTGGAACCCGACAATATCGTCACGACTAACTTGCAGGGCGCCCTGGAGTCTGCAACGGGCAATTTTCGTGCTGCACGCGAAGCATTTACCAAATGCCTGGCAGCCGACACGACCGATTTGGAAAGCATGGCCTTGGTCGGCCTTTGCAACCAGCAGTTGAATGAAACCGAAACGGCGTTGCGCTTTCTCGTTCAGGCTAGGGCCTTCCGGCTGATTGACTACGCAAAGGTTAACAAAAAGCTAGATACACTTATCACCCAGGAGAAACCATCCGTACCCGATTTTGCCCGGCTAATTCTCCGGATACCAGACCAACTCGAAAGCCTGGATTATGCTATCGCCTGCCTGAAGTCCCAGATGGTTCTGCACCAGTGGGATGCCATAAACATGCAATGGGAATACCTCGAAAAAACGGGTCAATTGGAATCCTACAAACAATACGGATCTGCACTGATGCTGGCCCGAGGTGTTGGATTCCTTACTGAGAAAAAATACGCGAAAGCCCAGAAAATGCTTGAACAGTCAATTGCCTTTGACTCTAAAAACTGGATTGCACTCACCGAACTGGGTAAGGCCTACCTGGGTCTAAAGGAGGCGGAGAAAGCGAAGGAAGTCCTGCAAAAGGCCCTAGAAATGGGTGACAAAAGGGCCCAACGGCTGATCACTCCTTGACGGTGAAAAACCGCTCCGGCAGCCAACAAATCCATGTCCAGATGATGGCAGAATGTACGAATATGAACACCTTTGTCCACCCCGGAACAAGGACGGGCAGTGAATGTGGCCTCCAGGGCCAAAATCCCTGCTGGCACGCTTTTTCCTTGGGTGGTGGTACCTAAACCCGCTCTCCCGTGAACGACGGCAAGATATTGATGATTGATGATGACGAGGACGTGCTCCTGGCCGCCAAGATGTTGTTGAAAAAACACAACTACCAGGTCATCATCGAGAAGAACCCCAACAAGATTCCATTCCTCCTCAACAACGACGTCTACGATGTGATCCTGCTGGATATGAACTTCAGCAAGGACACCACCAGCGGGAAAGAAGGTTTTGAATGGCTCGGCAAAATCAAGGAACGCGATTCCCAGGCCGTCGTCATCATGATCACCGCCTTTGGTGACGTGGAAATGGCGGTGCGCGCACTCAAGGACGGCGCCACGGACTTCATCCTCAAGCCGTGGCAAAATGAAAAACTCATCGCCACGATCTCCACGGCCATCAAGCTGAAGCGGTCGTACAACGAAGTCGACAAACTCCGCAAAGCGAAGCAGATGCTGGAGGAGCAGATCAGCCAGCCCTTCCGCGACATCATCGGCAGCAGCGCGGCCATGAAAGAGGTCTACTCACTCATCGACCGGGTCGCCGCCACCGACGCCAACGTACTCATCCTCGGTGAAAACGGCACCGGCAAAGAACTCGTGGCCCGGGCCATCCACCAGAAGTCGCTGCGGAAAGACAACTCCTTCGTCGCGGTCGACATGGGCGCCATCACGGAAACGCTCTTCGAAAGCGAACTGTTTGGACATAAGAAAGGCTCATTCACCGACGCGCGGGAAGACCGCCCCGGACGTTTTGAGCTGGCCAACGACGGCACCCTTTTCCTCGACGAGATCGGCAACCTGAGCCTCAACCTCCAAAGCAAACTCCTCAGCGCCCTGCAGTCGCGGCGTGTAACCCGCGTCGGCGCCAACACGAGCACGGAGGTGAACATCCGGCTCATCTGCGCCACCAACATGCCGCTGGAACAAATGGTCAAGGACGGTCGCTTCCGCCAAGACCTCCTCTACCGCATCAATACGGTGGAAATCCGGATCCCGCCGCTCTGCGAACGCGTCGACGATATCCCCATGCTGGCGAGCCACTTCCTCGACTACTACAGCCGCAAATACCATAAGGAAATCCTCAGCATCTCCCCGGAGGCGATGACCAAACTGAAGAAATACCCGTGGCCGGGAAACGTGCGTGAACTGCAGCACGCCCTCGAGCGCGCCGTCATCATGGCCGACTCCCCCACCCTCCAGGAGTCTGACTTCCTCTTCTCCCGCAAAGGCGATACGTCGGTAAACCCCGACACGCTGAACCTCGACGAAGTGGAAAAGGCAGCCGTCGTCAAAGCACTCCAACTCCACAACGGAAACATCTCGAAGGCCGCGGATGAATTGGGACTAACTCGTGCGTCTCTTTATCGACGCATGGAGAAGTATGGGCTCTAGGCGCTAGGCACTAGGTTCTGGGCACTCGGTGCTAGGTTTCAGGCGCTAGACACCGAATAATCTTTCGTGGGTGTGACTAAGTCACCCTTGAGAGAACGAGCACCGAGTAACGAGCACCGAGTAACGAGCACCGAGTAACGAGCACCGAGTAACGAGCAGCGAGTAACGAGGAGCGAGTAACGAGCAGCGAGTACTAGCTCTCCCACACCCATCTTCCGCCCGTCATTGTACGCTCAACGGGTATGGTCACCAGCGTGGAAGGATCTTCTTTGAAGGGATCGCGTCCAAGTACCACCAGGTCGGCATACTTGCCGGCTTCAATGGAGCCCTTCCGGTTCTCCTCATACGAGGCATAAGCACCGTTGAGGGTCCCGATCCGGATGGCCTCTTCGACACTCACACGCTGCTCCAGTCCCCACGCCGTGCCTTTGATGTCGCGCCGCGTGACGCTGGACTGCAACGCCATCATGGGTTCGAACGGACCGGGCGGGTAGTCAGAGGCTTGTGTAGGACGGATGCCGGCATCCAGGAAGCTGCGCAAGGCAAACATGTTCTTCAGGCGCTCGGGACCGTACTCGGTCATCTTCTCGCCGTGGTAATACACATACGTTGAGAATGGTGTAGGGATGACACCCTGGTCCTTGATGCGCTTCACGAGGTCGGCATTGATGATGGTACAATGCTCGATCCGGAAACGAGGATCCTTCCGGGCCTTCTCCTTCTGCAGGCGCTCGTACAGCTTGAGTACGATATCGATGCCTACGTCGCCGTTGGCATGAATGCCAATCTGCCAGTCGGCCTCGTGCGCTTTCCTGGCATGCACGTAGAGTTGCTCTTCCGTGTTCACCAAAATCCCGTAGTCGTTGGGCCGCCCGATGTACGGAGCAGACAAGCGTGCCGTGCGCTCCGAAATGGATCCGTCGCACGTCATTTTTACAGCGCCCACGCGCACCCACTCGTCGCCCACGCCAGTGCGAATGCCGGCAGCAATCATTTTGTCCAGGTGCATCCACCCCATGAGGCAATAGACGCGCAGCAGCAGGTCGCCGGCATCGCGCGCGTCCTGGTAGGCCTGCAGGTCGGCCGGGCTTCCGTAGGCATCGTGGACCGAAGTGACCCCGGTCTTGGCCATCATCTTGCAGATGATCTTTATTCCCTCCTGGTGCTCCGCGCGGGTCACCGTATTCGGGATCGCTTTCTCAAACGGGTCGTTGGCGCTCTCTTTGATGCAACCCGTCAGCTTTCCCGACGCATCGCGTGCGTAGCTGCCGCCCTGTGGATCGGGCGTGCTCTGGGTCACTCCGGCAGCTTTGAAGGCGAGCGAATTGCCGTAGCCCGTATGGCCGCCGCGGTGCGTGATGAGCACCGGGTGGTTGGGCGAAGCCTCATCGAGGTCTTTCATGTGCAGCGGACGGCCATCGCTGGTTTTGGTGTCGTCGTACTTGAAACCCAGGACCCATTGCCCAGGGGCCGTTACCGCGGCACGCTGGCGTATCGCCTGCTTGATCTGGTCGATGGAACGAAGGTCGCAGTCCACTTCTTTCAGGTGACGCACGCCGGAATAGCCAGGATGCGAGTGGGCATCGATGAAGCCCGGCAGCACCGTCTTCTTGCCCAGGTCGATTTTTCGGGTGCGGCCGGTTGCCAGCCTCAGGATTTCTGCATCGGTGCCTACCGCCAGGAAGCGGCCATCGGCAATGGCCACCGCCTGGGCGCGCGGGTTCGATGAATCGACGGTGAAGAAGTCGCCGTTGTGAAGAATGAGATCAGGCGTTGTCTGCCCGAAGGAAAGCAGCGGCAGTGCTGCCATGCCGCCCAGGGTGCTCAGAAACTGCCGGCGTGAGTGCGGGTGGATCATAGGATTGCGTTAGGTACGGTAAGATAAGCAAGAATGACGCAATGCCAGAAGGCTCGGGCACCCGTACCTTACAACTTCTTCAGGACCATGGCTGACAGCGGATTCAGGAAAAGTGAACCGATGTCGGTCGTGCGGTTAGTGAGCAACTCCATGTAGTTTCCTGTTCGGCCCAGCGCCACTTTTTGACGGGTGTCGGAGGTATTGATAACCACGATGATCTCCTCGCTACCGTTGGATCGGCTGTACGCCAGGAGCTGCCCTTCGGCTTTCAGGAATTCAAGTTTGCCGTCGTGCAGCGCGGGATGATTTCGCCGCAGCTGGATAAGCTTCTTGTACCACTCCAGTTGGCGGCTGTTGAAGCCCACCGGGTCCGTTGCCGATGTTCCTGGCTGATAGTTGTTGCGCGTCTCACTATCAAACTTCATATCGGACCACCACATGGGTTTTCGGGTATGCGGGTCATCGGCGCCCCACATGCCAACCTCTTCGCCATACCAGATGTGCGGAGCACCCACGCCGGTAAACAAGCTCACCAGGTAGAGCCGTACCCGGCTGTAGGTATCTTCATCCGGCCGGCCGGTGAAATACTTCGGGTCATCGTTCGGGGTAGCTTTGAATTTGTATTTGTTCGGGTTGGCAAAGTCGGTCAGCAGCCGCGGGGCGTCGTGTGAGGCGGACGTATTCATCATCGCATGACGCACCGGTTCCGGCAGTCGGTTGAGGTGGTAGGAAAGGCTGTCTTTCAGGCGACGGGCATCGATGGGGGTATGGTTCTTCGCGAAGAAATACCGCGAGGGCCTGTACAGCTGGTAGAACATTACCGCGTCGAAGACATCGCCCTTCACATACGGCAGCGGATCCATGAGGTGATCGGGCCACTGCCGCCACCAGATTTCTCCTACGAGGTAGGCATTCGGCTGGACGGACCGCACTTCAGTTCGAAACTCGCGCCAGAACCCGAGGCCGATTTGGTCTGCGACGTCCAGCCGGAATCCGTCAACGCCATTCCTGGTGTCGCCGTTGGGTGCCAGCCACCGCCGGGTAACGGCAAACATGTGCGCCTTGGCGGCCGGATGTATGTTCCCTTCGTACGGAAGTCCCGTCACCCGCTTGCCTTTGACGTCCACCTTCCTGATTTCGGGCAGCGTGGGTACGTTGGCCCAGCCGGCGTAAGCAAATTCGTTGGCTACCGTAGCGGGGTTGTCAAACGACTTGATCGCATACCACTCTTTATAAGAGGATTTTTCCCCGTTCTTTAGAATATCCTGCCACGCCCAGAACCGGGTGCCGGTGTGGTTCCACGAGTAGTCCATGATGATGTGCATGCCGCGCTTGTGCACCTCCTGCACCAGCTTCAGGAAAAGTTTATCGGCGGCCGTCCACTTCCAGGTTGCAGGGTCTTCGGGTTTTTCTTTCGCCATCATCGCCAGGTCGCTTTTGGGGTCAGGGCCAAAGTTGGCGTCGATGTGGTGATAGGTGCTCGCATCGTATTTGTGCAGTGAAGGAGCGTGATTGATCGGGTTGAGAAAGATGGCATTCACGCCGAGGTCCTGCAGGTAGTCGAGTTTATCAAGTATCCCCTGGAGGTCGCCACCGTACCGGCGGTACTGCACGCCGTCGTTGAATGCGAGGCCTGCCTTCACGGCCCACGGCTCCTGTTCAAACCAGTTCTTTGTCCACGGCGTTATCGTCCACCCTTCAGGGGCACGCAGTCCCACCGGCTCGATGGAGATATCCGCGGCGGTCGGATCATTCTTCGGATCACCGTTGCGAAACCGTTCTACAAAAATTTGGTACCACACG
>JAYRXB010000036.1:0-5322 GCA_041917735.1 Cyclobacteriaceae bacterium | reverse complement strand
TGCGGGGCAATCTGCCTCGATTGCCGGGATTCGTATCTCCCAGGCCCTTACGGGGACGTTCAACCTCGCCGGCACCTTGACGCCCACCGACAACACGGGGCAAAAAGTCTTCGGCAACGCCAATTTTTATGATGGATGCCTCATCGATGCCACCGTCACCGAAGGAATTACCATTGCGGGCAACCTGAATGTGTTGCCGGGCACACCCGGACAACATGCTAAAATTGGCCGCGTTTCCATGACGGTGACCGGGACAACCCTGGTTACCGGGTATCTGGAGTTTGCCAATTCGGGGATTGGCGTTAAGACCTTCAATAACACCATCACCGTAGCAGGAGGAGGTACGTGGGATAATATCATTGGTGAAGATCCGGTAATCAACTGCAGTATCGTAAATAATGGAGTATGGCCTCAGCCTACCGGCGGCAATGGCCGCTATGACGTAAACGTGGCGGGCAGCTATACCTATAGCGGCACCAAAGAGATTGCGTTCACCCGGCTGAGGATTCAAACCAACGCCGTGGTCACCAATACAGGTAGCCTGCTGCTTTCCCAAACTGCAAACGTTGCATTGACGGTGAACGGAGGAGGGACATTTATCAATGGCGATGGAGTCCTCCCTGCGATACTTACGTTCACCGGTTATACCGACGTCGTGAGCCTCGGCGGTGGCGGTAGTGCTGTTGATTTCGACAATCCCGGAAATACAGTCATCTATGACGGCCTCAACAATCAGAATGTTTACCCGGCCACCTACCATCACTTGACGTGTTCCAGTGACCTGACGGCATCGGTGAATGGGACCACGGTGGTCAACGGAACGCTGACCATTTCTGGAAGTACCGTGGTTGATGTGACGGGCGGGACAGATCTCTCTGGCCCCGGCAATTTGGTCATGACGGGAACAAGTACGTTGCGGCTCTCATCCGCGGGCACTGTTCCTGCGCTAACGGGTGCCGGTAACTCGCTTGGAACCAATACCACTATCGAGTTCAACCGGGCGGGAGCCCAGACAGCCGCGAGCAGCGCCAGTTACCCATATCAAAATGTGCTCATCAGCGGGAACGCAGGATCCGCGGTCAACTTTAATGCCGTCTCCTCCATCGGCGGCTACCTCCGGCTCACCAATTCCGGGACCTTTACCAATGCGGTCAATACACCGGCGCTTATCACCGTGGGTGATTTTCTTTATCAGTCTGCAGTCACCACTACCTTGAACACCAACCTCAATCCCCGTACGGTTACCATTGAGTCAGGAGGATTCACGTTCTCAAACCGAACGATCACCATCAGCCAGAACGACGGCTTTTGGGCGGTCAACGGAGCACCAACCATTACGCAGGCCGGAACGGCCCAGGTGGTGTTTACGACAGGCGTCAACCAGCAAATCGGAGGGCTCACAGCGCCAACATTCAATCGCCTGGTGATAAACAACAGTAATGATGTTACGCTATTTGTATCTCCCGTTACGGTTACCGGAACACTTACCTTGACCAGCGGCCGGTTGATCACCGGATCCAATACGGTGGTGGTTGGCTCCGGAGGAACTGTCAGTCGAACCAGTGGATTTGTTGAGGGAAATCTCAACAAAGCATTTGCCCTGGGCACCTCGACCCAAACTTATGAAGTAGGAACCAATGCCGACTATACGCCAGTATCGCTGACGTGCACTTCGGTAACCACGGCAGGTACGCTCACGATTGCCTCGGTGGCCGGTGATCACCCGGATATTGCTTCGGGTCTTATTGAGCCTGGAAATACAGTAAACCGGTACTGGTCTATTACCAATTTGGGAATTGTATTTTCCGCGTTTTCCACGGGCCAGGTTTCTGCGACATTCAACTGGGTCAATGGCGACGAAGACGTGTTGCTGGACAATGCTGCCATCGTCAAGTGGTACAACAACACCAGTTTGAGCTGGGCAGGCTTTGACCAGTTTGATGAGGTTGCGGAACAGAACCCGGTGATGACGCATACCACCAACATCGCAACCAACACGGCTGTCTTTACCGTCATGAACCCGAGTCAACTTCCATCGGGTGACCGGGTAGACTTCCAGATTGGCGAAAAGATTGATCCGACGTTTGTCTACAACCGCCTTACGGGCGCCAACAACTGGAATAACCTGGCTACCTGGATCCAGCAGCGCACGGGCGTAATCACGTTGACCAACGGGAGTGCCACGATCACGGGCGCATCCACCAACTTCCAGGGGGAACTGGTGGTTGGAAACATCATTATGCTGATCACCACGCCGGGCACCGTGTATACCATCATCTCGATCGATCCGGTGTTGCAAAGTTTGACCGTGGCGCCAGCTCCTACCGTTTCTACCTCCGGGGGCTACGGAAGGCAGTACATTCCGGGAATCAATTCGCCTACCAGTGACGTGGATGCGGTTGTCATCGGCAATACCAATATCGCTGATGCGACAACCACCATCACCCTCGATACGGATGCACAAATCCTGACGCTTACGGTCGGCTCCACATCGCGCAACACGGCACATGCGTTGACCCATCAGAATTCCACCCGCGACCTGGTGGTGCTCGCCAACGCCACCGTCAGTCAGCCGGGCGCCTCCGTAACGAATGCCTGGAACATCAACGCCGGGACTGCGGATGTTGCGGGTGACGTTACCATTGGGACGGCCGCAAGTACTACGGCGACCCGGGTTGCTCAGATCAATATTTCCACCGGCACACTGGATGCCGGCAGCCTCCGTTTCAGAACCACGAACAACGCCGGTCGGGAAACACAGGCTGTGTTGACCCTGTCCAGCACGGGGACGGTTAACCTCCATGGGGCCCTCACGTTTCTCAATAACCGGGGGACGTTGACTTCGGCTGCAGGAAGCACGTTCAACTTTCAAAGAAGTGCTTCCGGGCAAACCATAGCGGTTCCGTCTTCCAGTACAGCTGCCTGGGTTTACGCCAACATTCACGCCAACAACACCAGTTCCGCAGGTGTGGCATTCGGTTTCACTTCGACAGCCACCAGCGTGACGGGGAATGTACGTGTGCAGACCGGGTTGATGACGGTAGGTGCATTTGATATTGTCGGTGCGGCGGGAAGTACCTTTGAAGTAGTCAATGGTGCCACGTTTGAGATGCTGAGTACCGACGGCCCTGGTGGCGGTGGAAGTTTTGGTCAGTTTCCATCCGGGTTTGGAACAATCACGCTGGGCGCAACGAGTACGGTAGCCTATAACCAGAGCGTTGCCACAAACCCGTGGCCCGTTCGTGCCACTACCTACGGTCACCTGATCATTGGTCAGAACGGGTCGAACCGGAATTTTGAATTGGCCAACGCGACGACCACGGTGGCCGGAGACCTTACCATTGGAGACGGTAGCTCGACACCCAATCTGCAAGCATTGGGAACTGCCACGCTGAACGTAACCGGAAATGTGCTCATCAATGCATCGTCAAGCCTGGATGCCTCGAACATCACAAACCTCAATGTCGGCGGTGATTGGACCAACAACGGCGATTTTACGGAGAGTACCAACACGGTCACATTCAACAGCCCCGCGGCCAATGTGCTGCAGAACCTTGGTGGTACAGTATCAGAGACTTTCTATAACCTCCGTGTCAATACCAGTGCCGCAACAGATGCGGTACGATTGACAAACAATATTTCATTGGTAAACAACCTTATCATTACACTGGGATGACTTGAGTTGAATGGAAAGGTGTTGTCGATTGCGAATACCGCCACAACAGCAGTAACCCGAACCAGCGGTTATATTAAAAGCGAGACCACGGCGGCGCCCTATGGAACCATGCGGTGGTTTATCAATAATGGCACGGGCACGTACACCTACCCGTTTGGGGTGTCCAGCACGCAATACATTCCGTTTGTTATGAATGTAACGGCGGCAGGGACCCGGGGTGTGGGCTCAGGATATGTCCCGGTCTCAACCTACGCTACGGCCGCAACAAATCCTTCGGGAGAGTTTCCCGCGGGAGTCACAAACCTGAATGGCACAACCGGCGGTGCCTCGGTTACGGACCGCTACTGGAATATTACCCTGGGTTCCTCGGAATACGCCGGTACGAGACCCACATCCACCGTTACGTTTACTGCGCTGAACACGGAAAAGCCCACCACCTGGACAGCCATCGGTGAGCCACCAACCAATCCAAACCAACTGGTTGCACAGCGCTGGAATACAGCGTCCTATTGGGATCCCGCTCAGACGTCCCCTGCACAAAGCTACACCAACGATGCGCCTGCTTCCGGAACGTTTCAAGTTGCAGTTCCTTCTGTCACGAGTTACTCTACGACCTGGACCATCACCGACTCCTCTGTGCCACTGCCGGTTGAATTGGTTTATTTCAGCGCCGTGTTGGGCAATGAACGCGTGGATGTGATGTGGACCACCGAATCGGAAGTAAACAATGACTTCTTTACCGTCCAGCGGACAGGAAATGGTGAGTTGTTTGAAGATATCGCGCAGGTGAAAGGCAATGGCACGACTGCCTCCGTGCATCACTACAGCGCCTCCGATGATCGCTTGCTTCCGGGCCGATGGTATTACCGGATCCGGCAGACCGACTATGACGGCACACAAAGCTATTCCCGGCTTGTGGCTGTGGATGTTCCCGAATCGATATTCCGCACGGTATACCCCAATCCTGGGAGAGGCGCCGAGCTCAACCTGGCTTTGCCAGTTGGAGATAATGGCAGTGTGGCCATGGTGGTCGTGACGGATGTGCAAGGGCGCGTAGTGTTTGAGACCACGCCATTCCAGGTAGACAGTCCTACTGTCCGACTGGTGCCAAATGAACCCTTGGCGCCGGGAATCTACCTGGTGTCGGTGGCCGTTGACAACCAGGTGAAAAGGATAAAGTGGGTAGTGCGGTAAGCCGCTAGTAGGCCCTGACCAGGCGCCCCTCCATGTAGTTCACATAAGCCTGGTTGGCAACCCGCATCCCTCCCGGAGTAGGATAGTTTCCAGTAAAGTACCAGTCACCGGAGTGATTCGGGATGGCCTTGTGGAGAGCCTCCACGGTCTGGAACACCACCTTCAGCTCGGCATTCATTCCAGCCGGTCGGACGATGTCGGCAATTTTGTCTGAAATCTCTTCATAGGTGAATTGCTCGTAGAGTTGCTTCACGTAATTCACCGGTGTGGCTTCCTGTGCTGATCGCACACATTTCTCGTACACTTCGCCCAGGAGGAAATCCTTTCCCTGTTCCTTGAGCAGTTGGATGGTGGCCCGGAATGCCACAAAGTCGCCCATCCGGCTCATGTCAATTCCGTAGCAATCGGGAAACCGGATTTGCGGCGCCGAGGAGACCACCACAATGCGCTTG
>JAYRXB010000035.1:0-4730 GCA_041917735.1 Cyclobacteriaceae bacterium | reverse complement strand
GTTCCTGCACAAACGAGTTCAGGTTGGCTACTGCGTTGCGGACATCATTGAAAGCAACCTTTATTTTCTCCTTGAATACATACGTGGCCAGGAGCATCAACGGGAAGGTGCAGAGACTGATCAGCGCCATGCGCCAATCGACGATGAACATGAAGAGGAGAATAAACACAATCTGTAACAGATCACCGGCCATGGCTGCTAGCCCCTCGCTGAATACATCGGCCAGGGTCTCAACATCCGAAATGGTCCTTGTTACCAGGCGCCCGATTGGTGTTTTATCAAAAAAACTCAAGCGGAGATTGATGAGATGCTCATACAGTTTGACGCGGATATCCCGGATTACAAATTGCCCGATCCGTCCGGAGAGATACGTGTGCACATACTGGAAAACGGATTGGATGACCAGCAAGGCGAACACGATGGCCATCATCTTTACCATGGAGTTGTAGTCACCCTGCGATACATCATCGTCCAGCGTGCGAAGGATCAGCAGGGGGCGAACAGCTGTCAGCACCCCCAGGACTACGGTGAGTACAATGATGATGTAAAACCGTCCCTTGTAAGGCCGAACAAAGGAGATCAGCCGCCTCAGTACATTGAAGTCGATGATGTTTCCGCTGCTGACTTTTTCCTTCTCCACTTTACTTATTTTATGAATGTTCCCCGGGAATATTTTACACGGATCAGAAATAGCCCGTCGGCAGGCGCGTTCATACCGGCCTTCCGGCGATCCCGGCTTCGCAGTATCGACTTGAAGTCCTCCAGGGAAATCTTGCCGGAGCCTACGTCAAGCAGCGTGCCCACGACGGCACGCACCATCCCGCGCAGGAACCGGTTGGCCGAAATCTGGAAAATGAGCAAATCACCCCGTTCAACCCACCGGGCTGCCTTGACGTCACAACGGAAATGGTCGACGTCGGTGTGCACCTTGCTGAAACACTGAAAGTCGTGCATGCCCAGCAATAACGCACTGGCACGCTGCAAGGTTGGGAGATGCAGTGGTTTGAAGTAATAAAAGGCCATACCCTGTCGCAGCGGGTCCTTCACACGGGTGATCACGTATTCATATGACCGCTCCACAGCAGCATACCGGGCACTCGCATCGGATCGCACCTTCCGGATTGACCGAATAGCAATATCCGCCGGCAGGAAGGCGTTCATTCTCCTGGCGAGCTGATCGGGATCAAACGATTTGTCAAGATCACAGTGAAAAAACTGTTGGCGGCAATGCACGCCGGTATCCGTCCGTCCGCTGCCCACAATGGCCAAGTGTTCGTCCCGGAAAAGCTTCCGAAGTACATTCTCCACTACCGTTTGCACACCCAGCGCGTTGTCCTGTGACTGCCAACCGTGGTAGTTCTTTCCGTGGTAGGAGATTTCAAAGAAGTAGCGCATCAGCAGCGTTCGTAGATAACCGCAGCGCCCTGACCGACTCCAATGCACATGGTCGCCAATCCATAGCGTACCTTCCGGCGTTGCATTTCATGAAGAAGCGTAGCGCTGATTCGAACGCCACTGCATCCAAGCGGATGGCCCAACGCAATAGCCCCTCCGTTGACGTTCACAATTCCCGGATCAAGGGACAGGTCGTGGATACAGGCAAGAGCCTGCGACGCAAAAGCCTCGTTGATTTCGGCAAGCCCGATGTCGGTGATCGCGAGTCCGGCACGCTGCAGGGCCTTGCGGGTGGCAGGAACCGGGCCGACACCCATGTAAGCAGGGTCCACCCCGGCAACAGCCATGGACACAATCCGTGCCATAGGCTTTACACCAGATTGCTTGACAAAGGCCTCGTCAACCACCAGGGCTGCAGCAGCACCATCGTTCAATCCTGAGCTATTGCCTGCCGTTACGGTGCCAGCATCCTTGAAAGCGGGTTTCAGTGCGCCGAGTTTTTCCAGGTTGGTTTCCCGGGGATACTCATCGACCTGAAACAGTAACACTTCCTTGCCGCGGCTTACGGGTACGGCAATGCGCTCGGCGGCAAACGCGCCGGCTGCTTCGGCCTGGAAATACTTTTGTTGTGAACTCCAGGCAAACTGATCCTGGTCCTTTCGGGATATCTTCCACTTCTCGGCCACATTCTCAGCTGTCTCACCCATGGAATATGGGTGATACATCCGCGCAAGAACCTTGTTGGTAAATCGCCATCCCAGCGTTGTATCGTAGATTTCAGTCTTGCGCGAGAAGGCTTCGTCGGGTTTGGCCATCACATAAGGCGCCCGGCTCATGCTCTCGACGCCCGCTGCGATATACACCTCGCCCAATCCGGCACCAACACCCTGGGCAGCATTCATGATGGCCTGTAAACCCGATGCGCACAGTCGGTTGACCGTGACGCCACCTACCTCCACCGGTAGCCCGGCCAGCAACAGTGCCATGCGCGCTACGTTCCGATTGTCTTCGCCGGCCTGGTTGGCTGCTCCCGCGATGACATCTTCGATCTGTTGCGGAGAAACGGCGGGGTTGCGGCGAAGTAATTCACGGATGGCATGCGCCAACAAATCATCGGGTCGTGTACCGGAAAGCGTACCGCCATACTTGCCAATGGGGGTACGCAGGATATCGAGGACAAAGGCGCTTTTCATACGGAATTGGGGGCCCCTGAAAGGAAGAAATGCCTACTTTTGGGCGGCTCAAGTTAGCGCAACGATCCTATGTGGCAAAGAAAGCAAACGATATTCCTGGCCTTGACCGGCGGCCTGATGGTCCTGATGATATTTTTTCCAGCTTGGGTGGCAGTAGACGGTGAAACCCACTATGAATTGTATCCGCTGCATTTCAGCGTGACCCAGGCGGGCGCCAAAAGCACAACCTATTTCCCCTATGCCATCAGTGCCATCCTTGCGGCGGCAGCCGCCACCCTGGCGTTCCTGGAGATTGGCAAATACGAAAACCGCATGACCCAGATCAAAATGGGCGCGTTGAATTCGTTGCTCATGGCGGGATCACTCGGCGCGCTGGTTTACTTTGCCACGCAACTCATTGAAAAAAATCAACTGGCGGGCACCTACGGGCTCTCGCTTTGGATGCCTGCCGGCGCAATGATCTCGAACATGATCGCGAATCGGTTTATTCGCCGTGATGAGAAATTAGTGCGTGACGCTGAACGAATCCGTTAGTATTCTGTTAAACAATAAATCATCATAACGTATGGCACAAACCAAACTCGGCGACCGCGTGGTCAATACCCATGGCGAACTTCCGGCACCCGGGACCACCGCCCCTTCCTTTACACTCGTGGGAAACGATCTTAAGGAAGTGAGCCTTTCCCAGTTTGCGGGTAAGAATGTGGTGCTAAATATCTTTCCGAGCATCGACACGGGCGTCTGCGCCACCTCCGTGCGTGAATTCAACAAGCGTGCCGCTGCATTGGCCAACACGGTCGTGCTGTGCATTTCGAAAGACATTCCGTTTGCAATGCGCCGGTTCTGCGGTGCAGAAGGGATAGATAAGGTGGTCACCCTGTCGGATTTCAGGAATCTTGGGTTTGGAAAGGCCTATGGCGCTGAGTTGGCCGACGGAGGCATGGTTGGTCTCTTCGCGCGTTGTGTGGTGGTTATCGGGGCCGATGGTAAGGTGAAGTACAACGAGATGGTTCCCACCATCGGGCAGGAGCCCAATTACGACGCAGCCCTTCAGGCGCTGTAATCCGACTACGGCACGAGCCGGATTTTTTCTTTTGACGATGCATTTACGCGCTCCCGGCTGAAGTACACCGGGAAATGACGGTCGTTTGCCCATGCAGCAAAGAGGTTTCTGTAATAGGGGCTCGCCGGATCACCGCTTTGGCCAGGCGCATTGGTAAACATGGTCTTGTCCCAGTCGGAAAGATCAGCCACCATGCGGAAAGACGCGCCCGTCGATTGGTTGTTGCTGTTGCTGGTCACTCCGGGTGTGGCGCCATATCCGCTGCGGGGAAGCGGTCCCACTTCCAGTTTCGCGCGGGTAGCCTCGTCTACCGCGTTGCTCATCGGGTGCTTGATCAAGACATGATGCAATTTCTGTTGACCGTAGATCCACGTTGAGGTCTCGTCGCCCAGAAGGCGCTTCAGGTCCTGGACAGCTTCCTCAAAGGATGACAAGGCGAACGCATTCTTTTCGGCGGTCGAGCGGATTGGTCCAACGGTTGTGGTAAGCCAGGCGATCACGTTACGAAGCGGGACACTGCGCAGGTATTTCTGACCTTCCACCGGAATGGCGCGTTGGCGGAGGTTAGCGGAGAGTTTCTTCTCCCAAGATACATAGACCGCGGCTTCCACAGAGTTCTTGTCAATGACGTAATCCCAGGACAGGAGCCTTTGGCGAAGGGACTCGGCGGTAAAATCATTGCACGTGCCATTTTTCAACAAGGGCACCAGGGCGCGCGCTGGCAACGATACGTAGTCAACCTGGAGTTGCATCATATCTTCCATAGAATGCTTGTCGCGCGAAGAAAGCACTTCATTGATTCGGTTCACCCGGAACGGATCGGCCCAGTTCCAACCGACAGCGTTGCGATGCGGATAGTTGGTCGGGACATTGTTCTCGTTTGCGGTGGCAAAGTACCCGGCTTCCGGATTGAAGACATGAGGAAGTTCCGGAATCGGAAGGTATCCGCCCCATTCGTACCGGCCATCGCCAGGAACGGGGACAAGACCGGAGTAGTTGTTTCGCACGGGTGCGACACCGACGGCCTGCCACCCGATGTTCCCGGCCAGGTCTGCCCAGATCATGTTTTCACCAGGAAT
>JAYRXB010000034.1:0-12934 GCA_041917735.1 Cyclobacteriaceae bacterium | reverse complement strand
GTATGGCCCACGTGTCAGGCTCGCGATTACCTTCCAGCGGAAGGAAGGTGTGGAGCACGCGAATGAATGATAGATCCACGGAAGCAAAGAACTGCGAATAGAGCGCCAGGTTGAGACGGGTGTACTCACCCTCTGTCAATCTTTTTCGCTTTTCAAGAAACAGCTTTCGAAGTTCCTTCTTGTTCATGGTACGTCAGCACATGGAATTGGAAATCGAAAGGATCAAAGTGATCGAGAAGGCTCTGGATAAAGTTAGGATCGGTCTGGTAGAAATTGAGAAAGTTGTCGGTACGCTCCTGCAAGCCGCCACCGGGAAACAGCGCATCCTTGACGGCCTCCACCTGCCGGAGGCTGTCTGACTGCTTTCGCTTTTCAGCCCGCATCATTTTCTGTTCGATGGTTCGCAGTGCCTTTTGCATGCGTGTGGTGTGCGCTTCGGTCATGGGCCCCAGCGTGGCATCGATGTTTGAACTCCTTGCCTGTACCTCGCGCATGAGTTTCTCCAAGGCGTTAGAGGCAGCATCCAGCGAAAGATTATGAGTGGAATGCTGGCTGACCCATCGCTTGAACAGCTCATTCTTGGATTCGAAGAAGGCCTCAAGGTGCAGGTGTGTCTTCGACAGTTTGCGTGCCGTCGGGGCATCGATCACCAAACCGAAATTGCGGGGGAGTAGTATGGGAAACGGTGTCTGGAAGAGATCGAAGACGGCCTTTAGTTCCAGCCAATAGACCAGTTCTGCCGGGCCTCCGACGTAGGCAAGGTTGGGAAGGATCAGCTCCTGGTATACAGGCCGAAGAATGACATTGGGGCTGAATTGCTCCGGCGTTTCCTCCATTTTGTGAAGCAGCTCCTCGCGGGTGAATCGCAAGTCTGTATCTACAACAACAAACTGATCGCCCTGGCGCTCAATTCGACTCCGAAGCTGTGTATCGAGGTAAAAGAAGTTGATTTCCCGTGGATTGACAGGCGGATGAAAGCCACGGGCTTCCAGCTGCTTGTTGGTTTCGGTAACGGCGGCAAACGGTTGGTGATCAAAAATGTCTGCCTTCATCACGGGTACGAGTGTCCGCTTCAGCTCGCGGTCGTCAGCGTCTACCACAATAAGCCCTTCGTGGCCAAAGAGCGCGTTCACATAGTGTCGCGCAGCTTCGCCCAGCGTCTTGGATTTGGTGTACGCGTCACGAAAAACACCGATCTCCCCCGGCACTTCGGCGAGAAGCGTCTTGAATTCGTTTGTGTGGAACCGGCCTACCGCACCCTGCTGGTTGGTTTCCCAGGTGTACTTCTTGCCATAGAGCCGGAAGGATTTGATTTCCTCGTAGTCATGGTCTTCCGAAGCCGCCCAGTAGACCGGAACAAAGTGGTAGTCCGGGTACTTCTTCTTCAGGTCGCGACACGCCTTGATTACCGTCACGATTTTGTAAATGAAATAGAGCGGTCCGGTGAACACAGAAAGCTGATGGCCGGTGGTAACGGTAAAGGTCCTGGCGTCGCCCAACGACCGGATGTTGTCTTCTACGGTGCTGTGTTGCTTGATGTGCTGGTATTGCCGCTGCAATACCTTGACCAGGGTGGTGCGTGACGATGCGGGGAAGTTTGCCTTGTCCTTCAGTTGTCCCTGGAATGAATTCGAAGTCGGGAACCGGTTGTAAAATGAAGTGAGTGCCTCATGTTGTTCGATGTACTTCAGAAAGAATTCGGAAAAGGCGTTGGCGCTCCGGAATGGAATCTTCTGAAGATGCATGGTTAACAACAGGTTACGGGCAAATGCATGATCGAATAACGGGAATTTTGACCGAAGGTTAATGAAATTTGTCCCGACCGGCTACGACCTCCCCGGAAAGGTCAAACTCGGTGGCCGCGGTGATTCGGACCGGATAAAAGTCACCCTGGCGAAGGTAATCGGCTGAAGTTATCATTACTTCATTGTCAACTTCGGGCGAATCGAATTCTGTGCGGCCGATAAACTGACCACCCTCCATTCGGTCGACCAATACCTGGAAGGTCTTGCCGACTTTTGCCTGGTTCAGTTCAAGACTGATGCCCTGCTGCAGTTCCATGATTGCCTCCATGCGTTCTTGCTTAACGAGTTCGGGGACATCGTCGGGGAGTGTGTAGGCATGCGTATTCTCTTCATGGGAGTACGTAAATACGCCCAGTCGATCGAATCGTGAGCGCTCCACAAACTGCATCATTTCATCAAAGTCGGCTTCGCTTTCGCCGGGATGCCCGGCGATGAGGGTTGTACGAATGGCTATACCCGGGACTTTTTCCCGGATGGTATGAAGTAGTTCTTCGGTCTTCTCGCGTGTGATTCCACGGCGCATGATTTTCAACATGCGCGTCGACCCGTGCTGAAGGGGAATGTCGAGGTACTTGCAGATGTTGGGGCGCTCGGCCATCACCTCCAGGGCGTCCATGGGGAAGCCTGCGGGAAATGCGTAATGAAGTCGGATCCATCCTATGCCCTCCACGTCCGAAAGGCGACGAAGCAGTTCGGCCAGGTTGCGTTTCTTGTAGAGGTCCAGGCCATAATATGTGGAGTCCTGCGCGATTAACAACAACTCGCGCGTGCCCTGGCGCGCCAGGTTGCTGGCTTCCTTAACCAGGTCTTCCATGGGACGGGATACGTGTCCGCCGCGCATGAGCGGAATGGCACAGAACGAACAGGGCCGGTCGCAGCCTTCTGAAATTTTCAGGTAAGCATAGTGCCCCGGATTGGTAAGGATGCGTTCACCGACAAGTTCTTGCTTGTAGTTGGCGTTGAATTGCTTGAGAAGACGGGAAAGATCGCGCGTGCCAAACCAGGCGTCCACCTGGGGTATTTCCTTTTTCAGGTCTTCCTGATACCGTTGAGACAAGCATCCCGTGACATACACTTTTTCCACGAGCCCCTCTTCCTTGGCGTCGACATACCGCAGGATGGTGTCGATCGACTCCTGTTTGGCGTTATCAATAAAGCCGCAGGTGTTGATGACGACTACGCGGCTGTCGTCGGTCGTGGACTCATGCACCGCGTCAATTCCATTGCCACGCAATTGCGTGAGAAGGACTTCCGAATCAACCTGGTTCTTGGAGCAACCCAGGGTGACGATGTTGACTTTGGTTTTCTTGTTGCCTCGCGCCCGCACGGAACGTTGGATTAGGGATGCAAAAATAAGCAGTTTGAACGCTGAACGGTTATATTTGGCGATTAATTCCCATGCTTCGCGTTGCCTTTGTGGCCTTCTTGGCACTCCTGTTCTCTTCCTGCCTGAGTGATCCGGATTGTGTGATCACCGCAACCAGCGAGGTGAAAATCGACTTTTTGAAGATCACTCCGGATAGTATTCGTACCGACGTGTCGGATACGGTGATCCTGGATAGCATTCGGGTGTCGGGAACGGACTCTGTGTTTTATGTTGCCGATACGCTATCGTCTGTCGCGCTTCCCATTCACCCCGGTGCGTATGAAACCACGTTCTATTTCTACTACCCGTCGGACGTCGATTCCATCAAGTTCTCCTATACACATACCACCCGGGTGATAAGTCCGGCATGCGGGGCGTTCACGTATTTCCAGGATCTTACCTTGCTCCTCTCTACGTTCAGCGAGGTGAACATAACGGATGACCAGCTCTCCACCAGCACCGAAACGAATGTCAAGGTTAAGCGTTAGTCTTTTCTTGCTGCTGTATTGCCTCCAAGCAGCAGGACAGGTGGTCAACCCGGAGTTGCCGGTTGACGAAGACACGACTTATGTCGAGCGTCCGAAAAAGCCTGACAGCTTGCGCGAGAAGATCTACTTTCGATCCCTGCGTTTTGGCACCGATGTGCTTGCCTTGGCACGGAGTACC
Organism: Cyclobacteriaceae bacterium; assembly: GCA_041917735.1. Taxonomy (GTDB): domain Bacteria; phylum Bacteroidota; class Bacteroidia; order Cytophagales; family Cyclobacteriaceae; genus ELB16-189. The sequence continues at coordinate 9,097 of JAYRXB010000034.1, read as the reverse complement.
TCACCGAGATTTGGCGGATGGGAATTGAATGCCGATGCGGACTTTGGCCCCTTTTACCTGGTGGGCGATTTTGGTCGATGGGCAAAAAACGAGACGCTGGTCAACGGTGGCGACTATCACAATGAAGGAACCTACTGGCGTGTTGGCGCTGATGTGAACATCCTCAAGAAAGATCCGGATAGAAACATGTTGTTCTTTGGCCTTCGGTATGCGAACTCTTCGTTCTCCGATCGGATCAACTTGACCGTTGACGATCGTTATTTCGGCATTCAGCAGTATGTGCTCAGCAATCCAAACGCAAGTGCTTCCTGGGCCGAGTTGGTAGCGGGACTTCGGGTAAAGGTCTGGAAAGAATTCTGGATGGGGTTCACCTCACGGCTGAAGATGGCATTGGCCGTACGGGGCAACGGCGAACTTTCAACCTATGATGTTCCTGGCTATGGCGTAATCAGCGGCGGGAGTACCTGGGGATTCAACTACCAGGTGTTTTGGCGAATTCCGTTTGAACGGCAAAAGAAGCCAAAGGCAGTTCAGGTGCCTTGAGTTAACCTTTCTTAAAGAGCGAGTCCACAAATTCTTCCCGGTTGAATACCTGGAGATCCTCCACGCGTTCGCCTACCCCAATGTATTTCACCGGAATTCGGAATTCGTCAGAAATGCCAATGACAACACCACCTTTGGCGGTACCATCCAGTTTGGTGATGGCCAGCGCGGTGACATCCGTAGCCTTGGTGAACTCCCGGGCCTGAATAACGGCGTTTTGGCCGGTGCTTCCGTCAAGCACCAACAGTACTTCGTGCGGGGCATCGGCCACCACCTTCTGCATGACCCTCCTGATTTTCGACAATTCAGCCATCAGGTTCACTTTGGTGTGCAGCCTTCCCGCGGTATCCACGATGACAACATCAGCCCCGGATCGTACACCCTCTTCGACAGTCTCAAATGCCACGGCGGAAGGGTCCGTATTCATTCCTTTGGCCACGACGGGCACTCCCACGCGTTGACCCCATAGCTTTAGTTGGTCGACAGCAGCTGCCCGGAAGGTGTCGGCCGCACCGAGAACGACATTCTTGCCACGGTTCTTGAACTGGGATGCCAGTTTCCCGATCGTGGTTGTCTTGCCTACGCCGTTGACACCTACCACCAGGATGACGTAAGGTTTCTTTCCGGCGGGTAAATCAAAATCCGGTGTGTCGGCCACAGCCCCCTGCGTCAGCAGGCTGGCCACTTCTTCCCGCAGAATCGTATCCAGTTCCTGGGTGCCAACGTACTTGTCGCGGGCTACCCGTGCTTCAATACTTGAAATGATCTTCACGGTGGTTTCAACCCCCACATCCGAGCCGATGAGTGCCTCTTCCAGGGTGTCCAGCACCTCGGCATCCACCGTAGATTTGCCGACCAGCGCCTTGGTTATTTTCCCAAAGAAGCCGGCATTGGTCTTCGCAAGACCTTTGTCCAACGATTCCTTCTTCTCCTTGGAAAACAGACCGCCGAAAAACGACATGCGATGGGAATTGGGGGTAATAAAAAAAGTCCCTGCGCGGGACTTTTCATGATCTTGGGTAATCCGCTTAGCCCTTCTTGGCCAGCGTCTCTTTCACCAGGTCCATGGGAACAATCTCTTCCCGGAAGGAGTAGGCGCCGGTCTTCTCGGACTTCACGGCGCGGATGACTTTGGCGTAGTTCTTTCCGTCCGTCTTCTTGAGCGATGCAACAACTTTCTTTGCCATGATTACTTAATTTCTTTGTGAACGGTGTATTTCTTGAGCACCGGATTGTACTTCTTCAACTCAATACGCTCGGTCGTGTTCTTCCGGTTTTTGGTGGTGATGTAACGGCTCATGCCGGGCATACCCGAAGCTTTGTGCTCGGTACACTCCAAAATCACCTGGATACGGTTGCCTTTCTTTGCCATGTTATGTTCCGTTTATGCCTGGGCCTTCTTGGCGCGTACTTCTTTCAGCACGGCAGAAATGCCCTTGGCGTTGATGGTCTTGATCGCTTTGGTGGACACTTTCATTGTAACCCACTTGCCTTCCTCAGGGATGTAAAAACGCTTCGTCTGCAGGTTCGGGTAGAACCGGCGCTTGGTCTTGTTATTCGCGTGGGAAACGTTGTTTCCAACATGCGGACGCTTTCCTGTGATTTCGCAAACCCGTGCCATAACTCGTTGATCGTTAAGTATTTTCCTGAAAAGGACTGCAAATATCGGCAAAACACCCCCAATTATCCAAGATGGCCCGCAAATATTGCCTGACGTGCGAAAAAACGGCCTAGAGAACGATAAAGAGCTTACTCACGGATTGGCCCGCAGCGGTAAACCGCGCCACGTAAAGCCCTGCGGCAAGGCCCTGGATGGGGAAATTTACGGGCTGCCCACCCGCAATGGCTTGGGGCTGCCCGAGGCGTGTTCCCAACATGCTGAAAATCTCAACGGTAACGCTTCGGTCGGCCAACAGGGTCAACGAAGCACCGGCCGGTAGGGGGTTGGGGTAGAGCGTCACCTGCGGCAGATCGGATTGTGGGAGACTATTGTCATGGTGCAGCAGGTGGATGCCGCCCTGGCGGTTGCCCACAAATAGCGAAGGCCGGTTAACCCCCAGCACGTTCCCAATGGCAGGTTTGGCACTCCCGCCCATGTTCCAGGCCAGGTACTGCTGTTCGTACGCGCCGAACACCATGTTTTGTTCCGGCAACGAACTTTCTGTTCGGAAATCGGAATATATCGTCAGAAGTCCAGCCTGATCGCCAGTGATCAGGTCATCTTTACCGTCCCCATCCAGATCGCCCACGGCCGTTGCCAAATTCTGATGCGATGTGCCAGCAGAAAGCCCAAGGAAGGCATCCGAAGCGAGGGAGAAATTGAATGTGGTCCCTGTGCCTGTGTTGCGATAGTAGTGCAGCGCTCCGGAACTCTTGCCTACCAGGACATCGAATGCTCCATCCAAATCGATATCCACGATGGTGGCGTTCTCCGATTGCCCCAGCGGAATATCAAGATAGCTTAGGTTCTGACCGTCGAAGGATGGTGCGCCACTGGATAGAGCCAGGATGTACCACAAGCGGGTGTTCCCACCGGCCGAGGCGGTAAAGGCCAGGTCCAGCGAGCCGTTCTTATCGAGGTCAATGAACTGCGGTCGGATGTTGTACAGCGAAGTGAAAGACAGGTTGGCGAAGTTGTCGGTGACCCATTGAAAGCGGGGTGCCTTTGGTGTTCCAACATTCTGATAGTAGGTAAGGCTACCGCGGAAATTGGTGGGATTGAGAAAGGACCCCGCAAAAAGATCCAGATCACCATCCAAATCAATGTCTGCAAGTGCCGGAGCCGAGAGGTCACCAAGCTCAATCATGCCGTCCTGAAGAAAGTTGGTTTGTTCAAATTGAAAATCGGGAGAGGTGTTGGTGCCCGCGTTACGGTAGCGCCAGAGTGAAGCAGCAAAATCATTGAACGAAGTTGTGCGCGTGTTCAGGTTGAGCCCGATCAGGAGGTCTTTGGCTCCATCATGATCCACATCTTCCAGGTAGGGGGCCGGGTAGCTGGGAAGTGTCGCGGGCAACGTAGGCGGAAACAGCGAGAGGTTGTTCATCACCGGAGATTCGGTGGTCCCCACGTTCTCCATCCGGTAAATGTTCTCGCAGGATTCTTCATTGAAAAGAAGATCACGGTCACCGTCTCCATCCGTATCCAGGCTAAGCATAGCCTTGCCACCGGTATGCGTTGTCCTGCCGCCGATATCCGCGCACGTCTGCCCCTGGAATGCCACCTTGCCACAGCTGCACTCGATAAAGCCGCCCCAATTGGAAGTTTGACGCTCCAGGTCAAGGCTGTCACAGGTGCCATAGCGCTCTATACTAAGGTTCTTATGGTACTCCGCTGTACTTGGGCTCACAAAACGCATGTTGAGAACGTCAAGGTCACCGTCGCCATCCATGTCCGTGAAATCGGGGAGGTCGTTGGTGCCGGGCAGCAAGTTGATTTTGGTGGTAAAGCCTTTGGTCAGCAGTACCTCACTGAAAAGCCCGGTAAAGGAATTGTAGAAGTTCAGTTTCTTGAACCCAAATGGTTTGCCGGCAGCCGGAACTTGCTGATAGACCAATATGCCAATTTGCCCGAATGTGAAGATGTCTTTCTTCCCATCACAGTTAAAGTCGCGAAGGCTGACAAAGGTGTTGAGCCCGGACGGAAACAGCGATTCATACTCGGGTGCGTAGGCATAGGCGGTGTCAAGCCAAAGAAACGTTCGGAGCTGCCCGGTCGATTTGTCAAATATGACAAGGTCTTCCGGGCCGTCGCTGTCCAGGTCCATCATATTGACTTGGGGACTGTTCAATCCGCCCGCCCATGGATTGGCCAAAAGCCTGGCACTGACTTCGACGGGAATGTCCTGGCTGAGCCGGTAGGTAAACTGGGCCGATACGGTGAAGGGCAGCAGCAGGAGGAAGAGCAGGCGCACACCAATAATTTTATACGCTATCAACGCCGGAAGGTCTCGGACTGTTATCTTTCCCCAACGATTGTTATGTCTACTGCGGAATTGTACCAAAAGTACTTAGAGACCGGTAAAGTATCTACCGACACCCGACAGATCACGCCCGATTCGGTATTTTTTGCCTTGAAGGGCCCATCTTTTGATGGCAATCAGTTTGCGGCAGAAGCACTCCGGAAGGGTGCCCGCTACGCCGTCGTCGACGATCCGCGACTGGACGGTCAGCCCGGTTGCCTGCTGGTCGCAGATGTTCTTGTTACGCTCCAGGACCTGGCGCGCTATCACCGCAGCCAACTCCGCATACCGATCATCGGATTGACGGGATCCAACGGAAAAACAACCAGCAAGGAGTTGGTGGGCGGCGTGCTGAGCACCACGTTTCGGACGTATGCTACACGGGGTAACCTGAACAATCACATCGGCGTCCCCGTCACCGTACTCTCCATCGGCCCGGAGGTTGAAATGGCTGTCATTGAAATGGGTGCCAACCATGTCGGAGACATTGCACTGCTGTGCTCGATTTGCAACCCGACCCATGGATTCATCACCAACATCGGCAAGGCCCACATTGGCACGTTCGGTGGTTTCGAGAATATCATTCGCGGTAAGTCGGAATTGTACCAGCACCTGATCACCCACGAGGGTACAGTGTTCATCAATTCGCAAAACCCGATTCTCTTCAACATGGCCAAGCGCTTCAAGAGCCCCCTGTTCTATCCTGCCCAGGGCGATTACTACCATTGCGAACGAACGGATGAGGGTCACTTCCTTTCCCTGATCGCTGAGAATGGAGAGCGGATCCAGACACAGATTACGGGGAGCTATAATTTTGAGAACGTAGCGGTGGCGCTGGCAATCGGCAAGTACTTCGGTGTGGAGCCGGCCAGGGCCAATGCGGCCGTCGCAGCCTATGTGCCGGGTAATATGCGCTCGCAGATCATCCGAAAGGGTAGCAATACCATTATCCTGGATGCCTACAATGCAAACCCTACGTCGATGGAAGCGGCTATCGATAACCTGTCGAGGATGCCCGAAGCGAAGAAGGTGGCCATTTTGGGCGACATGTATGAATTGGAGGACGAAGCGGAGAAAGAGCACGTGCGGATGGGGACTGTGCTGGCCGAACGAAAAATTTCCCAGGCCTACTTGTGCGGCCCGTTGATGGCGTCAGCCCGGAAGACATTTCCTGCTGGCAAGTTTTTCGAATCGCGCGATGCGCTGATCGCTGAACTGAAAGTGAATCCGATCAGCGATGCGGTTATACTGGTCAAAGCGTCGCGGGGAATGGCCCTGGAGAAGATTATGGATTATCTCTAAGAAGGCCAGGGAGCCGCAATCGCATCGGAGATTTTATTAATTTCATCATCCAAACTCGTTGAACATGGACTTTGTGCAGATTCTGAAATTCCTGTCGGCGTTACGCAAACACAACGACCGGGTATGGTTCGAAAAGAACAAGGGTCAGTACCTGCAGGCCAAAGAGAATTTTGAAGTCTTTGTAACCCGCTTTCTGGAAGAACTGGTTTCGTTCAATCCTTCACTGGCAGGACTAGACCCCCGGAAGCTTCCGTTCCGCATCTACCGCGATGTACGGTTCAGCAAGGACAAGAGTCCGTACAAGGTGAACATGGGGGCAGGCATTTCCCCGGGAGGGAAGATGATGCAAGAGCCGGGTTACTACATACACATCGAGCCGGGAAAGAGTTTCATAGCCGGCGGTATGTATATGCCCGAGCCCGGAAACCTGTCGAAAATCCGGCAGGAGATTGACTACAACGGCGACAAGCTGCAGAAGATTCTCACCAACAAGGTATTCCGAAAGTGGTTTGATGGATTTGACGATTTTGACAAGATGAAAACGGCCCCGAAAGGATACCCGAAGGATCATCCGCGCGTCGAGTGGCTGAAGCACCGGTCCTACATCGTCTCCCATAACTTCACCGACACGGAGATCAAAGACAAGAAGTTCCTGAAGAAGGTGGTAGAGGCGTGTAAGGCGATGAAGCCCCTGAATGACTTCCTGAAAGAAGCTATGGAGTAAGCCGACCCTTCAGATCCCCAGTACTTCCTTTAGTTTCGCAAAACCCGTTTCGCTCAGCGGAATCCGCACACCGCTTTTCAGCAGCGCTACATGACTGACCTTGGTCAGCGGCTCGATCCGCGTCAGTTCCTGGAGATTCAGGATGTACGAACGATGGACCCGCACAAACTGAGCCGGGTCAAGCACTTTTTCATAGTGTGCCATCGTCTTCTTTTTCAAGTAGAACCCGTCTTTGGTGTGCACCTTGATGTAGTCGTCAAAGGCTTCCAGGTAGAACACCGTGTGAACGGGCAGAATGACGAGATTGGATCCTTTCTTAACTACGATCCGCTGCCGCTCCTCCGGTTGTGAAACCGAGGCGAGAAGTTCTTCGGTCTTTCGGTTCGGTGTGCCGGATTGAGTTGCCCATTTGGCAATGGCTTTATCGAAGCGCTCCTGGCTGAAGGGCTTCAGCAGGTAATCGACGGCATGTCGCTCGAACGCCTGCATGGCATATTCGTCGAAGGCGGTGGTGAAGATGACGCCGGGTGCCGATTCCAGCAGTTCGAGGAGCTCGAATCCATTGATCTTGGGCATCTGGATGTCGAGGAAAATAAGGTCTGGCTTATGCTGACTGATTGCCTTCACGCCCTCAAATCCATCCCCGCATTCTGCCACGACCTCAAAGCCGGGATGGTGCGCCAGGTACGCCTTCAGGATGCTCCGGGCCAGGGGTTCATCGTCGATGAGAATTACACGGTTCATGCCAATTGGGGAATGCGCAGGAGGGTGATAAAGTGATTGCCCTGTTTCGAAGTCTTCAACAAATCTCCCCGGTTGAAAAGCAGATCCAGCCTCCGTTGTACCGCGGTGAGTCCAAAGCCCGTGCCGGTTCGCGACGAGGTGGATTCATCGAACGGGTTGGTTACTTCAATTTCCAGCATGGAGCCTTCGCTGCGGGCGGAAATCTGGATGGTGATGTCGCCGGTGGTATCATACAGGCCAAACTTGATCGCATTTTCCACCACGGGTTGCAGAAGGAGGGCGGGTAGTTTTTGTGCGCGCAGGGAGTCGTCACACGCGATCAACGTATTCAGGCGGTGTCCGAAGCGAACTTTCTCGATATCGAGGTAGAGTTGAAGGTGTTTGAGTTCTTCCTCCAGCGTCACGAAGGCTTTTTCGTCCTTGCGAATTGTACCGCGGAGAAAATCCGACAGCTGTTGAACCATTTTCCGGGCCTCCTCCGGCTGACTCAACGTGAGCGCACTGATGGAATTGAGGCTATTGAAAAGGAAGTGCGGTTGCAATTGTTGGCGGAGATTGGCCAGTTCGGCCTCCCGTGCAAGCTTTACGGCCTCCGCGCGACGGTCTTCGCTTTCCTGCTTCTCTCGGACGTAAACCCAAAACCAGGTCAGCACGGCAATCAGGCTGATGTTGAGCCAGGCGAACGCACCGCGTATCAGGGTTGACTGGTAGAGGAATGGGGTATAGTTGTCGTCCCGGATGACTCGTAGCAATGTCTCCCGCTCAAGGTACACGCAGATGTAGGCCAGTGCCAGGCTCCAGCCGATCACGTAGAGTGCATTTTTTCCGGAAGGCCGGTACGATTGCATGGAAGTGTGGATCGTATACCCAGCCATGGCGACAATCGCCTGGGTCGTTACTGAATCGATCAGGGCCGTCTTCCAGTCAAAGCCGAGGTGAAGCAGGAGATACACCTGGTCTGCCCCCCACAGGATCCACCAGAGCATATAGCCGATGAAAATCCTGGAGTATGGAATGCTGGGTGAAGGCATGGCTGTTGAAAGTAATGAATTTGAGCCGGTGAATACAAGCGCACGCACAGAAGATCAGTTTACCAGTGTCGCCGCCTGTTGATGAATCCATTGAACATAGTCTCCGGGAACACTTACTTCATGAATGCGTGAGTAGACTTCGGTTCCGTCACACAATTCCCGAAGCGGGTGCAGCCCCGCGATGTTGACGAATTCCCGGTTCGTGGCACCCGAGTCCTCCAGCGGGCTTTCCTCGCGGATACCCAGCAGCCTTGCTTTCATGTAGGCCTGTTCCAGCGACTCCGCCTGGATCAGGCGGAGGTGTTCATCGAACTGTCCGGCGGTGCGTTGTTCGCCCGCCGTGATCCGAAATACGAGTTTGACGACGTACCAGTTCATGATCAGAATCCTATGCGTGATTCACTCAGAAACTCTTGATGTCCAGACCACCGAAGATGCAGGTGCCTTTCAGCACGACGGTCTTGGAAGTGTCCAGTCCTTCCTTGGCCTGGGGGCGTTTGTCATCGATGCCGCCGAATATGCACACCACTTCCGACTTGATGTTCCAGTGAGCCGGGGCGATGATCTTGACTCCTCCGAATGCTGTGGAGCTCTGGATGATGACTGTTCCCGAGAAATCAGCCTGACTCAGGTTGAGGTCAGACCCGCCAAAGAAGGTGCTGATTTCTCCTCCTTTGAAATTCTTGGAGATCACGTTGTTTTTTGTGCCCCCGAAGATGGCGGTACTGTTGATGAAATCGTCGCTGACGACTGTATCGGCAGTCCACTCTTTCCGCCGTGGCTTGAAGATCATG
>JAYRXB010000033.1:0-12134 GCA_041917735.1 Cyclobacteriaceae bacterium | reverse complement strand
TCTTTGCTGACTTTCTTGGCGACGCAAGAAAGTCAGTCGCCCGCCGGGGGCGAAGGCGGGGTTTCGCGGAGCATGCTCTGCGCCGCCGTAGCCGGCCGGGTGTGCAAACCCGGCCGTGGAAAAGTCCCGGCCAATGTGATGTAAAAACCGGGAAATCCCCCGCAAGAACCCCAACGAAGAAACACATGAACACCAAAACCCTCCTCCTCCACCACGCCGACGTCCTCGTCACCATGGACGCCCAGCGCCGCGAGATCCCCGACGGCGCCGTGTTCATCCGCAATGGCATCATCGAAGCCGTCGGCCCCACTGCCGAGCTCCCTGATACCGCCAACGAGATCATCGACCTGCGCGGCCGCATCGTGCTGCCCGGGCTGGTGAACACCCATCACCACATGTACCAGAGCCTCACCCGCGCCGTGCCCGGCGCCCAGGATGCCGAGCTGTTCGGCTGGCTGCAGACCCTCTACCCCCTGTGGGGCGGGCTGACGCCCGAGATGATCCGCGCGTCCACCCTCACTGCGATGGCCGAGCTGATCCTGTCGGGGTGCACCACCTCTTCCGACCACCTCTACATCTATCCCAACGGCAGCCGGCTGGACGACAGCATCGAGGCGGCCCGGGAGATCGGCATGCGCTTCCATGCCTGCCGCGGCAGCATGAGCGTGGGGCGCTCGGCGGGAGGCCTGCCGCCGGATCACCTGGTGGAAGACGAAGCCGCCATCCTGGCCGACAGCCGCCGCCTCATCGAGACCTGGCACGACCCGGCCCGCCACGCCATGCTGCGGGTGGCCCTGGCGCCCTGCTCGCCCTTTTCGGTGAGCACCGACCTGATGCGCGAATCGGCCGTGCTGGCGCGCAGCTATGGGGTGTCGCTGCACACCCACCTGGCCGAGAACGACAACGACGTGGCCTACAGCCGCGCGCGCTTCGGCATGACGCCCGCCGAGTACGCCGAGAGCCTGGGCTGGGTGGGGCCCGATGTGTGGCATGCCCACTGTGTGAAGCTGGACGACGCCGGAATCGCCCTATTTGCCCGCACCGGCACCGGTGTGGCCCACTGCCCCTGCTCCAACATGCGCCTGGCCTCGGGCATCGCCCCCATTCCGGCCATGCGGGCGGCCGGCGTGGCGGTGGGCCTGGGGGTGGACGGCTCCGCCTCCAACGACGGCGCCGACCTGCTCGGCGAAGCCCGCCAGGCCATGCTGCTGGCCCGGGTCGGCCACGGCCCGGCGGCAATGAACGCCCGTCAGGCCCTGGAGCTGGCCACCCTGGGCGGCGCCAAGGTGCTGGGCCGGGACGACATCGGCGCCCTGGCCCCGGGCCTGAGCGCGGATCTGATCGCCTTCCGCAGCGACACCCTGGCCCTGTCCGGTGGCGCGGTGCACGACCCGGTGGCCGCCCTGGTGTTCTGCGCCCCCGAGCGCGTGGACATGAGCCTCATCAATGGCCGCCCCGTGGTGATGGACGGCATCCTGCAGACGGTGGACCTGGGGCGCGTGGTCCATCACCATAACCGCCTCGCCCGCCAGCTGGCCGAAGCCCTGTGATGCCCATGTCCGACACCCACGTCCTGGTCCGCGGCCAGATCCTCCACTACCTGAATGACCCCGGCCCGGCGGACGACCCTGCCGCCTGGGAGTTCTTTGACGACGGCGCCCTGTGGATCACCAACGGCCACATCCGCGCCGCCGGCCCCTGGGCCGCCATCCGCGCCAACATGCCCCCGGCCATCCGCGACGCCGCCACCTTCCACGACCACCGCGGCAAGCTGGTGCTGCCCGGCCTGGTGGACACCCACATCCACTACCCCCAGGCCGGGGTGATCGGCTCCTACGGGCGCCAACTGCTGGACTGGCTCAACGACTACACCTTCCCTGCCGAAGCCCGCTTTGCCGACTACGCGGTGGCCGAGAAGACCGCCACCTTCGTGGTGGACCGCCTGCTCGCCCACGGCACCACCACCGCCTCGGTATTTGCCACCGTGCATGCCCACTCGGTGGACGCCTTCTTCCGGGCCGCCGAGGCTAAAAACCTGCGCATGCTGTGCGGCAAGGTGCTGATGGACCGCCACTGCCCCGACACCCTGCGCGACACGGCCGAATCGGGCCGCGCCGACAGCCAGGCCCTGATCGAACGCTGGCACGGCAAGGGCCGCCTGGGCTACACCCTGACCCCGCGCTTCGCCCCCACCTCCACCCGCGAGCAATTGCAGGCCACCGGCGAACTCTTTGCGTCCCGCCCCGATCTGCACCTGCAGACCCACCTGGCCGAAAACCGCGCCGAGATCGACTGGGTAAGGCAGCTCTTCCCCGAGCGCAGCAGCTACCTGGACGTCTACGCCCACTACGGCCTGCTCGCCCCGCGGACGATCTACGGCCACTGCATCCACCTCTCCGACGCCGAACGCCACGAGATGGCCGCCAGCGGCGCCGCCGCCGCCTTCTGCCCCACCTCCAACTTCTTCCTCGGCAGCGGCGCCTTCGACTACGCCGCCAGCACCGCCGCCGGCCTGCGCGTGGGCCTCGCCACCGACGTGGGCGGCGGCACCGGCTTCAGCCTGATCCGCACCCTCGGCCAGGCCTACGAGGCCAGCCAGATCCACGGCACGCCCCTATCCGCCATGCGCGGCTGGTATCTCGCCACCCTGGGCGGCGCCCGCGCCCTCTACCTGGATGACCACATCGGCAACTTCCAGCCCGGCCACGAAGCCGACTTCACCGTCCTCGACTGGACCGCCACCCCCGAACTCGCCTGGCGCATGGACAACACCCACAGCCTGGCGGAAAGGCTGTTCGCGCTGATGATTTTGGGGGACGAGCGATGCGTGGTGGCGACGCATGTGATGGGGGAGAGGGTGGGGCCGGGTTGCTTGCGGGATTGAGGATGGCCGCATGACCGGCGGCTTCAACGCCGCCGGAACAGATGTCCCAATCAGACTTGCCCGCCCACACCTTTGAACTTCTCGACAAACGCAGCGATTTTCTGGAAGACAGTCTGCTTCTTGGTCAGAAATTGCGGGTTCAATGGGCTCATCTTGGGCAGAACCGCGTTGAGCTCCGTGCCGTTCTCGCTGGCGAACTCACGCTTGATTGAGGTAGCGATGTAGCGCTTAGCAGCCTCGGCGTTGAGGTTCTCGGTGGTGATCAACTCCACAACCTCACGCTGCAGCACCTCTCTTGCGAAGGCGTAGAAGGCCTCCATCACGCTGGCCGCATCACCAATTTGGTCTAGGTCGGTCTGATTGATGAAGTCGACCACCAGATTCTCTTTTGCGCGATTGCCGACGCTGGCACGAATCACGCGCCGCATTTCCTCCACCAACTCAGCCTTACTCCTGATCTTCTTGTTGTGCTCGAAGATCAGTTCCAGGATGTAGTCGAGGTTGATCTCCTGCGACTTCAGCAGGTCCACCTCAAAGACCACGTCATCCCAGTCAATGGAGGACTTTTCTTTTTCAGCACCAGACTTCTCCCGACGCAACCAATCGCGAACGTCGTTGTAGGTTGAACGGTAGTCCTGAATTTTCCGTTCAGCCGGTATCCTGATGGCTTGCAGCACCGCCAGATCTTCATCGCTTAGATAATGCCTGGCCTTGAACGCCTCAACCGCCGCCGGGTCATTAATATCGACGCTCTGCAAGGCTTTCAGGCTGGCAAATTCGTCGTAGTTCTGCAGCACGTTTTCAACGCGCAAATACTCGCCGAACAGCTTGACGAAGGCCTTCTTGTCGGACTCCTTTTCAATGGCCGATGGATCAGGAAAGCGCTGCTCCAACTCCCTCACCACCTCGACAAAGCCACGCCTCGCCTCACCAGTCACCACATCGGTAAAGCCTTCCATGTATTCCTTGTAGCTCTTCTCCAGCACCACGTTCCTGGTGTTGTTGTCGCCGAACAAGGTGATGGCGTCGACCGTCGCCTGTTCCAGGTCGCGGAAAGTGACGATATTGCCGAAGGTCTTGGTGGCGTCAAAAATACGGTTGGTGCGGGAGTAGGCCTGCATCAGACCGTGGTAGCGCAGGTTTTTGTCGACGAACAAAGTGTTCAGCGTCGGCGCATCGAAGCCGGTCAGGAACATGCCCACCACGATCAGCAGATCGATTTCCTTGGCTTTCACCTGCTTGGCCAGATCGCGGTAATAGTTCTGGAAGCCGTTGCTGTCCACACTGAAGTTGGTCTTGAACAGCGCGTTGTAGTCGGCGATGGCCGCGCTCAGGAACTCCTTGGCGCTGCAGTTCATGGCCGACACATCAAAACTCTCGTCCTGAATGTCGCCTATCGCACCCTGCTCCTCGTTGGCGGCAAACGAGAAGATGGTGGCGACCTTCAGGGGTTTGTCGCTGTCCTTCTGCAATGCCTTGAATGCCTCGTAGTACAGCTTGGCAGCGTCCACACTGCTCACCGCAAACATGGCGTTGAAACCCTTGGCACCCGCTTGCAGGCGGTGGGTCTTCTGCCGGAAGTTGTTCAGGATGTACTGGGTGATCTCGCGGATGCGGTCGGGGTGCAGCAGGGCTTGCTTGTTCTCGGCAGCGCTCAGCTTCTTCTCGTCCTTCTCTGTTTCGATGGCCTTGAACTGCGGGCGCACATCGTTGTAGTCCACCTTGAACTTCAGCACCTTCTCGTCGCGAATGGCATCGGTGATCACGTACGAATGCAGTTCGCGGCCAAAGACACTGGCGGTGGTTTCCGCACCCAGCGCGTTCTGCGCAAAGATAGGCGTGCCGGTAAATCCGAACTGGTAGAACCGCTTGAACTTCTTCTTCAGGTTCTTCTGGGCTTCACCAAACTGGCTGCGGTGGCACTCGTCAAAAATGAAGACAACCTGCTTGCCGTAGATGGGCAGGTCGCTCTCGCTCTTCATCAGGTTGTTGAGCTTCTGGATGGTGGTGACGATGATCTTGTTGTCGTCCTTGTCCAGGTTGCGCTTGAGGCCGGCGGTGCTGTCCGAGCCGTTCACGCTGTCCGGTGAAAAGCGCTGGTATTCCTTCATGGTCTGGTAGTCCAGATCCTTGCGGTCCACCACAAAGAACACCTTGTCGATGAAATCCAGCTCGGTGGCCAGGCGCGCCGCCTTGAAACTGGTCAGGGTCTTCCCCGAGCCGGTGGTGTGCCAGATGAAGCCACCGCTTTCCGTATTACTCCAGTTCCTCGCCTGCCAGGCGCATTTGATCTTCCACAGAATGCGTTCGGTGGCGGCAATCTGGTACGGGCGCATGACCAGCAGCGTGTTGCTGGTATCGAACACCGAGTAACGCAGCAGCACCTTCAGCAGCGTGTCTTTCTGGAAGAAAGTGGCGGTGAAGTCTTTCAGGTCTTTGATCAGGCCGTTATCCGACTTCGCCCAGTTCATGGTGAAGTCGAAGCTGTTCTTGTTGCGCTGGGTGGTGTTGGCAAAGTAGCGGCAGTCGGTGCCGTTGGAGATCACGAATAGCTGCAGATACTTGAACAGGGACTGGACGCTGTTGAAACTCTCCTTGCTGTAGCGGTGCACCTGGTTGAAGGCCTCGCGGATCGCCACGCCACGCTTCTTCAACTCCACCTGCACCAGCGGCAGGCCGTTGACCAGAATGGTCACGTCGTAGCGGTTGGCGTGTGAGCCGGCTTGCTCAAACTGCTTGATGACCTGCACCTTGTTGCGGGCAACATTATTTTTGTCCAGCAGGTAGATGTTCTGGATATGCCCGTCGTCAAACACGAAGTCGTGCACGTAGTCGTCGTGAATCTTGCGGGTCTTCTCGACGATGCCATCGCTGGGTTTGTCCAGCCAGGTCTCCACAAAACGCAGCCACTCCGCGTCTGAGAACTGCGCGTTGTTGAGTGCTTGCAAAGCAACTCGCACATTGGCCAGCAGTTTCTCCGGAGTGTTCAGGTCGGGCGCATAGTCATAGCCCTGATTCTGCAAATCCTGAATGAACTCCCGCTCCAGATCGTATTCGCTTTGGTAGCTTTCGCACGCCTGCCATTCCTTGACGTATCTATCCAGAACAATGAAGCTGTTCGATTCGGCAATGGTCTTGTAGTCGCTCATTCTTCGGCGCCCTTCTTCGTCAGAAGTCTTTTCACTTCGCGGTCAAAGTCAGATTCGATGCGTTGCTGCTTGTTGAATTTTTCGTATTCTGCAACGGCTTTCTGTTCGGCCTGCTTTCGGCTGACTGATCCGTACCCTTCCAGAATCTGGTATTCATTGAAGGACAGAAACTTGTTCACGCTTTCGGCAAAGCTCTCCATCGTGAAGGTATTGCGTCGCTCGATGATGCCTTCGATGTAATCAAAAAATGCGGAGACGGCCCGCTCAAGTTTCTTGATTTCCTCTTCACTCAAATAATTCTTCGCCACCAGCGAATCGGACTTCAACACTCGCCCATCCGGTGCATTTTTGTACGTGCTCATGCCCATCAAGGGCTTGCTGGCGTCGGCCTTCAGGGAAATGATCTCGGCTGCCGTGTGGCCCGTAATCGCAAAATGAAATTTGTCCTGCACATGGGCGTAAAAAAGACGAGTGGTTTCAGACTTCGGGTCGTAATCTCTGCTGCACTCGGCAAAAATATCCGTGATCTGCTGATAAATCCGCCGCTCGCTGGCGCGGATGGAGCGCACCCGCTCCAGCAACTCACGGAAATAGTCCTTGCCAAAAAAGCGGCCATTTTTCAGGCGCTCATCATCCATGGCAAAGCCCTTGATGATGTACTCCTTGATCAGCTGGGTCGCCCAAATACGAAACTGGGTTGCCTGCGTCGAGTTCACCCGGTAACCGACGGAAATCACCGCATCCAGGTTGTAATACTTGACCTGCTGCGTCTGGGTCAGGCCTGCCACCGCACCGTGCTCAGTGGTTGTTTCCAAAATGGAAACAACCACTTCTTCCACCAGCTCGCCGCTATCAAAGATATTCTTCAGATGCTTGGAAATGGCCGGCACGCCGACACCAAACAGTTCGGCCATGCGTTTCTGGGTCAGCCAGATGCTTTCATTGCTGAGCAGCACCTCCACTTTGACCGTGCCGTTGGGGGCCGTGTAGAGCAAGAACTCAGTGGTTTGGTCCTTCAGGCTCAAGGGGCCTTTGTTCATGCCCTCAGCCCTCCTTTTGCTGCCAAAAACCGTGGCGCTTGATGATGTGCTCCACCAACCTCACCAGAACCTGCTTCTCCTCGGGTTTCAGCGGAGCTACTTCTTCGGCAGCGTGCTTTGAATGACTTGAAAAATTCACTATTCGCTTTGCAGCCGGATCAGGTAGGCCATCGCTCTTATCTGGCAGAAGGAGCTCCCACCTCTTATAGCCGAGAAATGTTGCTGTCTTTTCTAGGACATTTCTCAGCAAATTGAAGTGATACTTTTCAATCTGTCCGGTCTTTATCGCCTCCTCAAGCAAAGAAATCAGGTGCAGGTGATAGGCGAACGGAGAATCGTTTGGCTGCTCTGAATGATTGAGACTACCATCAACATCTTTCTCTAATCGTGACTTGCTGAACCATTTTGATTTCCAGCTATAACGATCGGTTTTTTCATCGCTACCGAACTCGTTGCATAGCACGTTAAAGAAAAGAGGACTATGTGTCGTGACGATAAACTTGATATTTGATTTGTTTAATTTAATAAGTTGCGCCAAGTCTACGGCTAACTGAATCAGGTGGTTGTCATCCAGAGAGCTGACAGGATCATCAACGAATACATATTCCAGGCTGTCAAATGGGGTTGACTCAGGGAAGTCCGGCTGAACATCATTGAGTGTGAGAATCGCCTGTTCTACCAAGGTGTAGAAAATACTCCATATAAAGCTACTTTCTTCGCCTTTGGATATTTTCAAATTATCAGTGCGCTCATCATCGCCACGCTCCAGCGAAAAAGTCACCTCCGAAAACGCTTTAACCGTGATCTCCTTATCGTCCTCGCCTTTGGCTTTGTACTCTTCGTTGAATCGCGGCGTGAGCTTGTCGTTGGCGTAACGCTGAAAGTTCGTGATGATATTCTGGTCCTGCCCCTGGTCCTTCAGTACCCAGTCGGTAAACGAGTTGGGCTGGATTTTCAGCCTGTGCACGGCATCCAGCGCCAGATTGTTATCCCAGTAAAACAAGTCTTCGGTGAAGGCGTTGTAATACAGTATCTTGTTGCGCGACAACTCGGCTTGATCTTCCTCTGCATCGTCCTCGGCCTCTAGCGCAATCAACCGCTCGAACTCCCGCGACAGGCGTGTCTTGCCCGTGCCGTTGAAGGCATAGATCAGTTGCACCTTTTTATCGGCGGCTTTCAACTGCAGAGCGATTTCGGTCATCGTCTTGCCCATGTTATGCCCCTATATCTTCTGGCTTGGGGAAACTCAACAGCAAATCACGGTAGTGCTCGTATTGCTTCTTGCGCAGCTCGATTTCGCGGGGCAGGCCTTCGCTGATGGAGTGGGTCAGGGCATCGAATTTGTCCAGGATGGCGACGATGCGTGCCTGCTCCGCAAGTGACTTTTCGTGGTCATCCGGGTACGGGACAGGGATCCTGACTTTCTCAATTCCATTTATTAGCAATCTATTAACCTTCCCTCGCGACACATGTTTCGCCTTTTCGGCAATGAATGCGGCAGTTTGCATCACATAAGAAACAAATTTCGGGTTCATTGAATGCCGAAAGGCATAGCTGTCATCGTGAATGGCTACTTTTCCTTGTCCAACCCATGCGACAGCCTTGCCGACATCTTCAACAGTTTCGCCGACACCTGCCATGACAACATCACCGGGCTCTGCATAACGCAGTGAGTCGGCCAGCTCACTTCTCACCTGAGAAAAAGCGTGATCCGTATAGACGCCGTACCGGGTGTAGATCTCACCGTAGTGGATGACACTGATTCCGTCTTCGACATAATCAGCCTTCGTAAAGCGTTTGCCGCGAATAAACTCCCCGATCTCGCTCAGCGCTTTCCACTCGACATTTCCCTCTTCAAAACTCAACAACTGATCGCGATAGTGCTTGTATTGCTTCTTGCGTGCGGTAAGCTCGGCGGTAAGCTCGGCGGTAAGCTCGGCGGTAAGCTCGGTAAAAGCATCCAGAATGCGGGCGATATCGGTCTGTATTTCAAGTGACTTATTCTGGTTTTCCGGGCAGGGGATGGGGATCCTAAACTCCTTAACCTTTGCATCTGAAATTGCGGGATATGCTGATCCACTTTGATTTTCTTCAACGTATTTTTTGAACTCAGTGGAAGCAATCCAGTACAAAATCCATTTTGGCAATACCTCATCATCCTTGGCCCGCAAAACACAGTAGCCGGTACTCGCAACTTCGCCAGCGTAATCATCATCGATTAAGCAATAGCGTTGCTGGGCTGGACGAGTCGTTGCGAAAATTACGTCGTTCTTTTCAACTAATTTTTGAGCCCGGCTTGGTGCATTACTGAACGTAATCTCGCGAGTATCGGCAATTTTTTTTGTTTCAACGCTTACAGATGTGAGATCAATGTAGCGATAGGTACGATCCGTATCACGCCATCTTATATTGCTCGTGGATAAGGTGACTTCCCCGAGCGCCTTCCACTCCACCGCAACCCCATCCAGCAGCTTCTCCATAAAACCCACGCTGCTCATGCCTCCAGCTCCCCGCCTTCGATCTCGGCGACGATGGCGTCAATCTCCTTACGTAGCTGGTCGATCCGTGACGCGGTGGTTTTCAGCTCAGCATTGAGCTTGGCAATGTCCACCACTTCGCGGTTGTCCTTGGCGTCGATGTAGCTGCTGACCGACAGGTTGTAGTCATTTGCGGCCACCTTCTCGAACGGCACGGATTGGGCAAAGTGGTCCACGTTCGCCTTGCTGTCGAACACCGTCATGATCTGGTCGATGTGCCCGTCCAGCAGCAAGTTGTTATTGGTTTCTTTCTTGAACAGGCCACTGGCGTCGATGAACTGGGTGGTGGTGTCGGTCTTGTGTTTGGACAGCACCAGGATGTTCACGGCGATGGTGGTGCCATAAAACAGGTTGGAGGCCAGCGAGATCACCGTCTCCACATAGTTGTTGTCCACCAGGTACTGGCGGATCTTCTGTTCGGCGCCACTCCGGTAGAAGATGCCGGGGAAGCAGACGATGGCGGCGCGGCCTTTGGCCGAGAGGTAGCTGAGCGCATGCAGCACAAAGGCGAAGTCGGCTTTGGATTTGGGCGCAAGCACGCCGGCCGGGGCAAAGCGGTCGTCGTTGATCAGGGTGGGGTCGTCCGAACCTTTCCATTTCACCGAGTAGGGCGGGTTGGAGACGATGGCATCAAACGGTTTGTCATCGCCGAAGTGGGGCTCGATGAGGGTGTCGCCCAGCTGGATGTTGAACTTGTCGTAGTTGACGTTGTGCAAGAACATGTTCATCCGCGCCAGGTTGTAGGTGGTGTGGTTGAGTTCCTGGCCAAAAAAACCATCTTCAATGATGTGGTCGTCAAACTGCTTCTTGGCCTGCAGCAATAGCGAGCCCGAGCCGCAGGCCGGGTCGTAAATTTTGTTGATGCTGGTCTGCCCGTGCATGGCGAGGCGGGCGATCAGCTTGGAGACCTGCTGCGGCGTGAAAAACTCGCCGCCGGACTTGCCGGCGTTGGCTGCGTAGTTGGAGATGAGGAATTCGTAGGCGTCGCCGAAGAGGTCGATTTGATGGCCTTCAAAACCGCTGTCGTCAAAGTTGCCGAAGTCCAGGTCGGCCACGCCTTTGAGCACAGCCGCCAAGCGGGTGTTTTTGTCCCTGACCGTGTTGCCCAGGCGGTTGCTGGTGGTGTCGAAGTCAGCAAACAGGCCTTTGATGTCCTGCTCGGAGGGGTAGCCGCTGGCGGACGCTTCAATTTCGGCAAAGATTTTGGCCAGGTCGGTATTCAGGCTTTCGTTGGTACTGGCCTTGGCGGCCACGTTGACAAATAGCTGGCTGGGCTTGATGTAGTAACCCTTGGTCTTGATGGCGTCATCCTTGATGTCCGGGGTGATGACGCTATCGGACAGTTCGGCATACTTGATACTGTCGTCACCGCCTTCGATGTATGCCGAAAAGTTTTCGCTGATGAAGCGATAGAACAGGGAGCCGAGCACGTATTGCTTGAAATCCCAACCGTCGACCGCGCCACGCACCTCGTTGGCGATCTGCCAGATTCGGCGTTGCAGTTCGGCGCGTTGTTGGATGCTTGTCATCGTCAAAGTCCAGTTTCTTTTCGTTGTATTCGGTTTATGCGCGATGCGTGAGCCGAAGGAAATGGGTTACTGCGGCAAGGTGCTCGGGCGCGATCTCCCAGCGTTCGTTGCCTGGGGAGTGATAGAAACCGTTGATTCAAAGGGCTGATGTCGAGGTATCGCCCGGCCTCCATCACCCATCTATCAACGATAGGGGGCAACTTGTCCGATAGGCTGTTCATGCCACCACCCCGTACCGACGCCAGCGGTTGCTGCCCTAAAAGCGGACCGCCCCACGTTGGATCAACACTTCCTGCGTTCTAATGAAATGGATGATCTCGGGCTTGAGGATGCGACGTCAAACAGTTGTCGGCCCTCGGTCGTGGGCCTTGATCACCTCGGGAGCCGGGCGGCCTTGCGAGAGCAACACCTCGAAGATCGTGCAAAAGCCGCAAACGGCCCACTCCTCATCGACGGTGGGCGCGTTCTGGCGATACAGGCCACCGGGCCGTTCATAGCGCTCGCGGAAGTCAGGCGCCTCCTCTTCGCACCCATTCACCCTCGGAGAACGGGAATACCCACGATCTGCCGAAAAGCGGCCGCAGTCTATCAAACGGAGAGTGCCTTCGGATTCGGCCCGTACTCGTTGCTCCCCTCCTGGCTGTCCTGCACGGCAAAGTAGATCAGCACCAGTGCCCCGATGATGGGGACGATCATCAGCAGGGCCCACCAGCCGGATTTGCCGATGTCGTGGAGGCGGCGCACCGTCACGCCGACGCTGGGGAGCAGCACGGCCAGGCTGTAGATGCCCGACAGCACGTCGCCCAGGCCGCCCTCACCACCACCGCCAACTAGCTGCAGCACGACCATGATGATCAGGTTGAAGAGGGTGAACATCCAGTATTCCTTGCGCTGGGCACGCCCCTTGAAATCGGCGTACTGCTTGAGTGCTTTCAGATACCACTGCATGGAGATCTCCCTGTGCATGTCAAAAGGATGGGTCTGGAGGAACGATA
>JAYRXB010000032.1:0-9073 GCA_041917735.1 Cyclobacteriaceae bacterium | reverse complement strand
TTTCCCGGGCCAATGACGGGCTGCCGGGTGCGGGATACCTGACGTTGAAGAGCGCCTGGGGAAATCCGTAGAAGTCGTGTATCGTTCGCGGCTGCTCCATAGCAGTCACATGCGTACCGTTGGTAAGCCAGTGGGCGGAGACGCAGAGGACTGCCGCAGGTTCCGGAAGAGATTTTCCGAGGTCAGCCCAGCTGCGACTGAAGGCATTGTTTTCAATGCCATTCATCGGCGAGCCATGACCAACAAAGAATGCCGGCATCCGGCTGCCGCGTTGAGGAAGGTCGTCCGAGAGGTTTTTAAGGTCGTGAAGTGAAGCCATAGGCTCTTAACCAAGCATGTGTTGAAGGAGTTCCTTTCTACTAAAAATAGGTCATTTAGTCACGAAATGGAGGCAGAGTGCGTATTTTCGCATTCCCTGTAACAAAGACCCATCCCCACCGTCTAGCTCCTGAATTCGATGACCTTGGAGGCCTTTCAGAACATGGTTTTTCCCGTGAAGAACAAGCTTTACCGCTTCGCCTTCCGGCTATTGGGAAACAACGAGGAGGCCAAGGACGTCGTCCAGGAAGTGATGATCAAGGTGTGGAGTGGCCGTGACCAGCTCGACCAGGTGCAGAACCTGGAGGCCTGGTGCATGCGGATCACAAAAAACCTCTCCCTCGACCGGCTCCGGCAGCAGCAGCGCCGACCGACCGACTCACTGGAGAAGGGAATGCACCTCACCCACCACAGCCTGACGCCGGCAGAAGCTACCGAACTGGGTGAACGTATGAAGCGAATAGCAGAATTGATGGCTGAGTTGCCCGATAAACAGCGGCAGGTAATGCACCTGCGTGATATCGAAGGGTACAGCTACAATGAGATTTGTGAGATCCTGGAGATTGACATGAGCCAGGTGAAAGTGAACTTGTTCCGTGCACGGAATTCCGTGCGGGAGAAATTGTTAAAAATGGATGCGTATGGACTTGCATGATGTAGAGCGGCTGCTGGAGAAATACTGGCAGACCGAGACGACGCTGGAGGAAGAAGAGCAGCTTCGCGCATTCTTTGCGAAAGGCCCCGTTCCTCCTCAACTGAATGCAGCAGCCGACCTTTTTGCCTTCTTCCAGTCGGAGAAAAGCAAGACGTTGGCACAAAATTTTGATGGCGCAGTAACAAAACAACTCAAGGCGCGTCAAGGTGGAAAGCTGGTATCGATGATCGGGTATGGAAACATGGCAAGGATTGCGGCGGGAATCGCCGTCGTGGTGGCAGCGACCTTCCTGATTCGGCAGGAGATCCGTAAGAACTACCCGCAGGAAGTGCAGGATACCTTCACCGATCCTCAGCTGGCTTTTGAGGAAACGAAGCGGGCACTCCAGATGATCTCCAACTCGTTCGGTAAAGCGAAGAAGGAGGCCAGCAAAGTGCAAATGCTGAACGAAGCCGAGAAGAAAATACAGATGAAACAGGATAGCGATAAAATAAGCATCTAGGATAAAGCGACTCAAGCAAAAAGGAAACAAAAACTGAAACGATAAACGACGCGATATGAAAAAGTTAATGATGGGCATGGTGATGATGATCGGGGCACTGACGGCCAACGCGCAAAACGATGCCGTAACCAAATTCTTCAACAAGTACCAGGATAACCCCGACTTCACCCAGGTGACGGTGAGCAGCAAGATGTTCGGCCTGTTTACCAACATGGACGTGGAGAAACCGGAAGACAAGGAAATCCTGGATGCCATCAGCAAAATCAAGGGCTTGCGGGTCATCGCCAAAGACCAGGCACGCGATTCACGCGAGCTGTACAAGGAAGCCCTTTCGGTGGTTCCCAAGGATTATGAAGAACTGATGTTTGTCCGTGACAAGGATCAGGATATGAAGTTCCTCATCAAGGAATCGGGCGGCAAGATCAGCGAGCTGCTCATGATCGCGGCCGGTAACGACGATTTCAAGATGCTGAGCCTCTTCGGTGAGATCGACCTCAAGAAGGTGAGCCGAATTGGCAGCAAGATGAGCATCGACGGCCTCGAGCAACTTAACAAGATGGAGAAAGGCTCCAAAAACAAGGAAGAAAAGAAAAACGACGATCAGTAAGCTATGCACAACGTATGTTCCCTGCGAAACCCTTCGCAGGGAACTTCGTTTTTTAAACCCATGATGACCATGAAGAAAGTTGTTGTTTTTCTGCTGCTCCTTGCCACCACCACCATGGCGCAGGCGCAAAGCAAGACCACCCTGGCACTGGAAGAAAGGTACGAAGGATCACTGACGCTTTTTTTCTATAAGAACACCTTGCGCATGCTCAACCAGAGCGAGGACCCGGAATTTGATCAGCTCATTCGGAATATTGAGAAGATGAAATTTCTGCTGGTGAACAAGGATAATGGCAGATTGGGCCCCCGGGAGTATCGGTCGTTGATCGGCGAATACCAGAAGGAGTCTTTTGAACCCATTGTCACCAGCCGTATCGAAGGACGGAATTTCGATGTCTACCTGCGCGATGCCAAGGGAGCCAAGCCCGGTACAGTGGTCCTGGTCAACGACTCCTCCAGCCTCTACGTCCTGGATATCGTAGGTACCATCGACGTCAGCAAGGCTGGTGCGCTCTTCAACACCATTGACGGAAGTACCGATATTGGTGAAAAAATCAAGCGCTTCACGGACCGGGAAAGCGATTCCGTGCGCACGAAGAAGAAGAAAGTTAAAGTGGATTAACCGCATATTCCTTGGAAACCGTCCTCACCACCCACGAGCTCACCAAGAACTTTGGAAGGCTCTGTGCTGTAAACAAGCTCAACCTTGAGGTCTGCCGCGGCCAGGTCTTCGGCATGCTGGGCCCCAACGGCAGCGGCAAAACCACCACCCTGGGCATGCTCATGGGCGTGACCAACCCGACGTCGGGAAACTTTACCTGGTTTGGCGAAGCGCCCACGCATCACCTGCGCAAGAAGATCGGCGCCGTGCTGGAGCACCCCATTTTCTATCCGTACCTCAGCGGGCAGAAAAACCTGGAGCTGATGGCGCTGATCAAGGAGGCGCCGGCGGCCAATATCCCTAAGGTGCTCGACCTGGTGGAGCTGACAACCCGCCGCAACGACAAGTACCGCACGTATTCACTCGGCATGAAGCAGCGCCTGGCCATCGCGTCAGCCTTGCTCAACGATCCGATCGTGCTCATCCTCGACGAGCCGACCAACGGCCTCGACCCGATGGGCATCGCTGAAATCCGTGAAATCATTAAACGCATTGCACAGGACGGGAAGACCATCATTCTGGCGAGCCACCTGCTCGATGAGGTGCAAAAGGTGTGCACCCATTTTGCCATCCTGCGCAAAGGGAACATGGTCTATACCGGGCCTGTGGACGACGTTGGTAAAGGCGAGGAGACCGTGGAGCTGATGGCGTTCCACGACGACCTGCCCATCATCCTGGAGGCATTCCCGGGCGCTGCCGCCGTTCGCAAGGAAGGTGGGCAGTACGTTGTTAAAATGAAGGAAGGCTTTCATAGCCTGGAGTTGAACCGATACCTTTTTGAGAAGGGTATTGTGGCCAGCCACCTGGTTACCCAGAAGAAGAGCCTCGAAAAACAATTTTTGGAAATTCTAGCCGAAGCCGATCATGCTGCACTTGCTAAAGGTTGACCTGAAGAAACTCCTCGATTACCGCACGTTCTGGATCATCGTGGGGTTGTACTTCTTTACGCTCTGCATGGGCGCCGCCTCCGGCATGGAGTTCCTCAAGTGGCTGGCCCGCACCATTGAAGGCTTCGGGCAAAGCATCAACATCACCCGCATCCCGCTCTATCATTTCCCGGACATCTGGCAGAACCTGGCCTGGAGTGGGGGCTTACTGAAGATGGGCCTGGCTATCATGACGGTGATTTCCATTACCAATGAGTTTACCTACCGTACGGTGCGCCAAAACATCATCGATGGCTTATCCCGCGAGCAGTTTCTCCTTTCCAAGGTGATGACCAATTTCGTGCTGGCTGCCCTCAGCATGGTGATGGTGCTGCTGATCGCTACGGTCACAGGCCTCATTTATTCGCCACAATTGGATTTCCCCTATGGGCTCAATGGCCTGGGCTTCTATCCGGCCTACTTCCTGGAAGTATTTGCCTTCCTGTCGTTCGCACTGATGCTGGGAATTTTCATTCAGCGATCGGGGCTTACCATAATCTTGTTGCTGAATTCCTATCTGATTGAACTCATCATCAAGGAAAACATTGATGAATTTGCGGAGGGCCTGATTCCTTTCTTTCCCCTCGAATCGATCATGAACCTGGTGCCGATGCCGTTTGCGCGCTATGCCTTCCAGGAGATCCGCGACTACGTGACCATCGAATCCGTGATGATTGCCCTCGTATGGGCCTTCCTGTTCAACTACTTCGCCTATCTCAAACTAAAGAAGTCTGATATTTAAGTGGGTGATAGCCCATGGTCGATGGTCGATAGTCCATTGTCGATAGTCGATGGTTCATGGACTATGGACAATCCTTTGCCTCGCAAGGCTCGTTTTCCCATTCCGTTTCCAGCGTGATGTGCTGAATCTGATGATGCAACAATTCGTGCCGAAACTCTTCCTTGATTATTCGTTCGCGTTCGTGTGACACCCCTTTGCAAAGCACGAGGTGTGCGGTCAGTGCATTTTCAGTCGAACTGAGAGCCCAGACATGTACATGATGTAACCCGACCACACCTTCAAAGCGCAAGGCCCGGTCGGTAATGTCTTTCACGGAAATGTTTTCGGGAACGCCGTCCAACGATAGCTTCAGGCTTTCACGCAAGAGACGCCAGGTGCTGACGAGGATTACACCAACCACAACAAGGCTGAGTACGCTATCGACCCAGTACCACCCGGTGTACACGATGGCGATTCCGCCAATGACGATGCCGGCAGACACCAGGGTGTCGCTGAGCAGGTGCAGATAGGCACTTTTTACATTGATGTCTTTGTCTTTTTCGCGCAAGAAGAAAAAGGCAGTGGTCCCGTTGACCAGCACTCCGATGCCGGCCACCATGGCAATCGTGGATCCGGGAAGCGGCTGCGGGTATAGTGCCTTCTGTACAGCCTCGAAGGCAATGGCACCGATGGATACCAGGAGGATGACCGAGTTGAAGAGCGCCACCAGGATGGAGGTCTTGCGGTAGCCATAGGTATAGTGTTCGTTGGCTTTGACCTTGAGCAGGCGGAAGGCCACCAGCGACAGCACCAGCGTACCGACGTCGGCCAGGTTGTGGGCGGCATCCGACAGCAGCGACATGGACCCGATGCGGAAACCCACCACGGCCTCCACTACGACAAAAAGAAAGTTGAGCCAGATGCCGATGGAAAAGGCTGTGCTGACCCCGGTCAGGATGTGTGGGCCGTGGGTGTGTCCATGGTCATGTCCCATACGGCAAAGCTAACGAAAGACCTAGTCCACAATCGCCTGATAAATCAGGGTTTTTACCTTTTCATTCATGTTGCGATACGGTGATGCCATGAGGTTCGTGTAGATCAGGCATACCAGTTTTTCCTTGGGGTCAGCCCAATAGGACGAACTTTTCCGAAGGCTTGCCCGGCGTGAACGACTGTGCAGAAGCCCATGAGGCTGATAGGCACAGGAGGGTGGTGAGGAAGTGTTTCATGCGTGGAATTAGAATTTTGCTTTGTCAATACTCAGGACCGTTTGCAGCAATACGCTGACGCCGTTCGCCATGTCTTCGGGTGACGTGTATTCATCCGGCGCGTGGCTGACCCCGTTTTTGCTGGGGACGAAGATCATGCCGGTAGGCGCGAGGGGGGCCATGTCCTGCGCGTCGTGGCCGGCTCCGCTCGGCATCACCAGGGATGAAAGACCAAGCGATTTCGCCGCAGCGCTTACCATCTCCTGGATGCGTTTGTCGGTTGGTGCCGGCAGGTTTTCATTGGTCTGTTCGTAGGTGATGGTGGTTCCGGTTTCTTTTTCGATGGACGCTCCTTGTTCACGAATGGCGTTGAAGACCGAAAGGATTTTTTCGTGGGAGAGGTCACGGATCTCAATGGACATTGTCACCTTCCCGGGGATCACATTGGGTGCGCCTGGCTCGGGACGCATTTGCCCCACGGTGGCTACTTGCCTTCCGGCTACCGATGTGGCGGCCTTATTCACGGCCAGCGTAAGTTTGGCGGCAGCGACCATCGCGTCCTGCCGTTGATCCATGGGCGTGGTGCCCGCATGATTGGCTTTACCAGCGATGGTGACCCGCCACTGGTTGATTCCAACAATGCCTTCGACTACGCCGATGTTGATCTTCTTCTGATCAAGGATGCCTCCCTGTTCAATATGCAGTTCGAGGAAAGCATGGTAATACCCTTTTGGCTTAGCCGCGGTGGAGAGTTGCGCTACGTTGCCCCCGATATCGGTGATGCCTTGTCGAATAGTCTTGCCGCTATGGGTGACCAGGTCAAGACTGGCGGGCGGCAGGATTCCACACAGGGCTTCGCTTCCGATCAGGCCGCCTTCTTCATTCTGGAAAATAATCACTTCGAGGGGATGCCGCGTGGTGATCTTGTTCTCGTTCATCAGTTCGATGCATTCGATAGCGCCCAGCGAACCCACATCGCCGTCGTAATTTCCACCACCCGGTACGCTGTCAATGTGCGATCCAAAAGCGATCACCGGGAGGGAAGGATCTGTTCCTTTGCGTTTACCGATGATGTTTCCGGCTGCGTCGATGGAGACGTCCAGCCCCGCGGCTTTCATCAGGTTCATGACATAGGCCCGTCCGGCCAGGTCGGCGTCGCTGTAGGCAACACGACTCACACCGCCGGGCGGGTTGGTGCCAAAAGTTCCCAGCTTAAGGATGCGTTCTTCCATCCGTTTGGGATTTCCGCGAGGTTGTGACTGGGCCGCGGTGACCAGGGCGCACAAGGTAAAGAGGAGGGCCAGTGTTCTCATGGAGCTGGGATTTTGTTCACTGCTTCTTTTCCCACGAGCGTCAGCTGAACATTAATGATTGATGGAAACTGACAATACACCAGCTTGATGTAGTTGCTGTTTTCCATTTGCATCACCGTTTGGAAGACCTGCTCGTATGTGGTCGTTGGACCGGCAACGCTCACGGCATTCACCATAGCCTCGGGCCGGTTTTCAGCCACCAGGGCAACAAGAATGCTTCGGACCAGGTCTGGGTGCATGGAAAAAGAAAAGGGAAGATAACTAATCTTACCGGGTTAAACCGGCTGAAGGAACCGCAAAACATAAAATAGCCAATGTAAAATGTAAAGGTGGCGCTCACTCACTTCTACATTTTGCGGTTTGCCCCCTTGGTCAGAAACTTCGACGGGCAAGCATTCTACATCACTCTCGTTGGTGCCAGGATTCCTTGTGGACACCCTGGGAATATGGGGGTGGTGGATGAATAGCGGGGAGGAGCCGCAAGTGCAAAGTAGCCAATGTAAAATGTAAAAGTGGCACTCACTCACTTCTACATTTTGCGGCTTTACATTTTACATTTTGCGGTTTTAGGACCTTGTGAGATAAACAAGGGTTAGGATGCTGCCCGCATTTCGGTGATCATCTCGCGCTCACGTGCGGTGAAGCCGGGTTCGGCTGGTGCTTGGCGTGAAGCCATGAAGTCCTCGAGCGAGGAATAGAAGTGAAGGCGATGTTTCCAGATCAGCTTGGCACCAATCCGTTCTTTCAGTTGCTTCACGGACACCGTTCCATCAAGCCAATACAAGTCGGCCGGCTCCTGCCCGGGGCTGGTTTCCATATACCCCGGCATGTGCGGAATAGACGAGTGCTCGAGCTTGCGCCGCACCTCCTGCCGAAAGTCCGTTTTACCTGCGATATATACCGTAATCCAACTCATAAATGTCTCCACCAAATTATCGTGCTGTTTCCCTTCCCGAGCCGCCATTTTCTTTGGCGTTTGTCGCATCCCGCCGTCAACTGTTTGTATCGTTGAAAAATGTACGGCAGAAAAGAGAATCAAGACTGCTTTCTTAACGCAAAATGGCACTGCGAAGTTACAAACGATCGTGAATGTGCGTTAAGAAAATGTTAAAGTCAGCAAGAATCGGAAGACGCTACTTCTTCTCGGTCTTCTCCATCGGAAGTTCCGCAATGCGGCTCCATTCCTGGATGGAACCATCGTAGACTTTCATGTTGTAGCCCAGGATACGGCCGGCCATGTAGACAACGCTCGCCGTTTGTCCAATGAAGCAATAGGCAACCACCTCCTTGTCCGGCGAAGCCACAGGTTCAAAATAGTTTTTCAGTTGGTCGGCGGGTTTGAACACATAGGTAGCCGGATCGAACATGTCGGTGTATGGAATGTTCATGGCCCCTTCAATATGCCCGTCACGGGGTTGCCCAGCGGGCTCACCATCGTAGAAATTCTTCATGCGGGCATCCACGATGATTGTGTTGGTGGAATGGAGGTTTTTCTTCACATACTCCTTATCAACCAAGAGTGGCGTGACGGCTACCTCAAAGCGTGTGGGCTTCACCACGGGAGCTTCTTTAGTAACAGGAAAGCCTGCTTTCTTCCACGCCTCGAGCCCGCCATTCAGGAAGTACACTTGTCCTTTCAGGCCAAGTTGTTCAAGTACAATAAATGCACGCGCAGTTTGGCTTACTTCATTGCGAACGTGACAAAGGACGACGCGGCTTTTGCGTGTGATGCCCAGGGATCCCAGCAGTTCGCTGGCAGCCTGGTTAGTAGGGGTATTGAGGCTGCCTTCCGGGCTGTCGGGGGAAAGCGAAAGAGGCCAGAGGTATCGAGCCCCTTCAATGTGTTCGTTATCGTAGTCGTACTTGAGGTAGTTGGGTTGCACGATCACAAGGTCTTTGTCGGCACGGTGTTCATTCAACCACTCGGGCGTTACAAGAATGGATTCTTGCGCCAGTGTGGCGTGGGCGAATAGGGTAAGGACCACCAGGAATAGTCTTTTCATGGCATTGGGGTAAACTTCACCCGCTTCACGGGATGGAACTTACAAGGGTTACACCTTGCTTACGAAGAAAAGACGGATGGGTTTCCTCCCCGAATATAAATCAATGGCTTTGGGCACTGGAAACGCTGTCTTGGCGCTGCGCAGCGCGAAAAAGCATGTC
>JAYRXB010000031.1:0-2455 GCA_041917735.1 Cyclobacteriaceae bacterium | reverse complement strand
ATGGAGGCATTGCCGAGATCGGCATCGTGGCTATGGATGACGCGTGCAGCCTGCCCCTGACCGATACCCTCAAAGTAAATGTGTATGTAGAGCCGCCACCCAATGTCGCGCCCCGATTCACCTCACCAACGCCGGTAGTGTCAACGCTGAATGAGGGCGATCAGCAAGCCTGGCCCTATAATGCCGTCGATGACGATGGCGACCCGCTGATCTTTTCGGTGCTCACCAACGGCTTCTCTCTGGCCGCGGCCGGTATGAAGGTAAACACCACGAATCTTGTACCGGGTGCACTGGATGGAGAACTGAAATGGGACGCCTATTGCGACATCTATGACTTTACGCAGCGAACATCCTTCCAGGTCACACTCCAGGTGGAGGATCAGGACCTTTGCCAGATTCCCAATGCGGTGAAGGCCATCTATAACCTCAACGTAATCCTTCCGGGTAATGCCGACCCGATCATCGATTCAGACCTGACGGCCAACGTGGCCGAACGAAAAGTCAATGTCACGCGCCGCCTTGGTGAGGCGCTGAATTTTGCGGTGACAGGCAGGGATATCACGGACAATGATCTGCTGGTGTTGAGCACCTACAACGGACCGGTGGATTCCATGAAAGCACCGGTAACCATTGCCAGTACGCCGGTCACGGCCCGTGGCCAGGTCGCTACTGCGGCAGGCTGGACAATCCAATGTGACGAGGTAGATCTGACGGAAAAGAAACAGGAGGAGTACAACTTCCGGTTTATCGTTGTGGACAATGCCAACAAGTGCAGGATTTACAAAGCCGATACCCTCGATGTTGAACTTAAGTTGCTGCCACCGCTGAATCAACCTCCACAGCTATCGATGGCAAACGCCAATCCGGAGTTGACTGCATTGGCCGGTGACGAATTAACCATGACACGGGGAGCAACGATAAACCTCCTCTTTACCGGTACTGACCCGGACGTCTCCCCGTTCAAGGATAGCCTGAAGTTGCAACTCGCGGATCAGGCTGGCAACGTCCTTCCGCCATCCGAATACTCATTCACGCCGGTGGAGGGGGTGAGTCCCGTGCAGACAAGTTTCACCTGGTCTCCCGATTGTTCGATTTTCCGAAATGGTACGACGGAACAGGTCTACACCATCTCGTTTGAGTTGCTCGATGACCATTGCCAGACCGCCAAACGGGACTCGCTCAAGGTCACCCTTCGCGTAAAAGACATCGATGGCTCTGACCAGAATTTCCTTCCTCCAAATTTTGTGTCGCCCAATGGTGACGGCTCGAACGACTACTACGCCATGGAGCAGCTGGTTCCGGAGACGGGGGAAACGATGAGTATCCTCCCCAATGACAATTGCGCCTCGCGGTTTGAATACGTGAGAATTTACAACCGGTGGGGCAAGGAAGTCTTTCGGAGCAGCGAACGCGACTTCAAGTGGTTTCCGGATGACACCGCAACGGGCGTATACTACTACACCATCAAGTTCTCGGTGAAGGAGTACCGGGGCACCCTGACGGTGCGGTATTGACGGGCAACGAGATATTGCCGGATAGTTGAGGTTCTTCCGGCAATATGTCAACTGGCGCGGAACCTAACCTCGATCGGGCCGTTGAATCCTTCAAAACCCTTTCAGGACTTGATGAAACGAACAACACGCAAGCCATGATCATGGAAGTGCGTAAGCCAGGCGGTCCGCTTGGTCAGTATGTGGAAAACTTCCTCTATTACCGGGGATATCAGCCCGAGCACAGCCTGGATCGGTTTCTGCCAGACGGTCACGTCAACATCGTGGTAGACCTGACCGATTACCCCAAGTACATCTATGACAACGACACGCTGAAGGAGATCCAGGCATGCCGCAATGTGTGGTTTTCCGGCATACGGAACCGCTACATCACCATTCCTTCCGGCCGGGATAGCGAGATGTTCATCATCAATTTCTATCGGGGAAAGGCTTACCCGTTCGTCGCGATGCCGATGAATGAGTTGACCGACTGCGTGGTGGATGGTGACCTTGTACTGACCGGAGAGGTATTGAACCTCCGGCACGGACTGATGGCGGCGCGTTCGGTGGATGGAATGTTCAGGTTTGCCGAACGTTACCTGACCCGGGCCTTCGCGCGGAAACTGAGCCCGAATCCATTTGTAGACTATGCGGTGCAGCAGCTAACGGCCTCTCCCTCCGGAATGACCATGGAGGGACTCGCCCGGAAAGTAGGCTATTCCCAAAAGCAACTGATCAAGATTTTTAAGGAGCACGTTGGTGTTACACCAAAGTCCTTCCTGCGCATCATGCGCTTTCAAAAAGCTGTTCAAGACCTCGAAGCAAGAAAGCGGGTGGACTGGGCCTCGGTAGCCGTGGATGCCGGGTTCTATGACCAGGCGCATTTCATCCATGATTTCAAGGAATTCGCGGGGTTTACACCCGAACAGTACTTCCGCTCCAAGGGTGAGTTTACCAACTACATT
>JAYRXB010000030.1:0-3103 GCA_041917735.1 Cyclobacteriaceae bacterium | reverse complement strand
TCCCTATCCGTGGCGGTATCAGCATCCACAATAAGGAGAACAGAAAGAATCTTCTTTATTCGGCTACTCACTCTCCCGAGGGAGATACGCTTTCTTTGGTAGGATGGGCGGTTCTCGACAACCACCCGGTGCTTGCCGAGGTCTACGACAAGTGGTTGAAGGGCGAAGATTATTTCCCCGAGTTGCGCGGAGAATCGTTGAAAGCCTATTATGACCAGGTCAGAAATAGTTTTCCCGTCCCTCTTGAGCAAACGGAACATGATCAGTTTGGCTATTTTATGCATTTCACGCACGGCGTGTTTTACGGCTGGTGCAGTCAGCCTGTGCGTGAGGACGAAAAGAAACTGTTGAGGCGATTTGCCGCTGTCGTGGATCTAACCTTTAAACGGTACTTTGATTTACAGCGGGCCGAAGAACAGGCACGCGAGGCACAGGTTGAAGCAGCCCTCGAACGCGCCCGATCCCGCTCCCTCGCCATGCACAAAAGCACCGAGATAGAGGATGTGGTGGCGGTTGTGTTCACTCAACTCCAGCAACTCGGACTGAATTTTGAAGTGATCGGCATTGCGACCCGGGTGGAAAACACCAACGACCTGATGTGCTGGATCGGCAACGATCAACATTCGTACGCCAACCGGTTTCTTCTCCCCTACACGGATTTCGGCGCAGGCCGTGATATCCTGGCAGCCATGGATGACAAGGCTCCTTTCTTTTCAAAGGTCTACTCCTTCGAAGAAAAGAATCGGTTTTGGAGTCATGCGTTTGCGAACAGTGGGTTCAAAGGTCTTCCAGAGGCACGCAAGCAATACATTCTCCAAAGCCCGAGCTTTTCGCTTTCAGTAGCACCGGTGAATGGCGTTGTTCTTCTGCTGATTGACTATTCCGGCAAAGTGGCTACCGATCAGGAGTCCGAGTTGGTCAAGCGCTTCGCCCGCGTGTTTGAGCAATGCTACGTGCGTTTCCAGGACCTGGAGAAAGTCGAAGCCCAGGCGCGTGAAGCTACCATCCAGGCCTCGCTCGAACGCGTGCGTGCCAAAGCGATGGCCATGCATAGTTCGCAGGACCTGGCGGAAACCATTTATGCCTTCTATTCCGAGCTGGTCTCCCTGAACCTGACTCCCCGCAGGGCCGGGTTGGGACTGATCAATAAGGAAACCCGCTTGGCCGAACTCAGCGCCATGAGCACCACGGAGGCCGGTATATCGGTGGAAGTGATTGGCGAATTGTTGCTGGAGAACCACCCGGTGCTGGAAGGCGTGTATGACCATTGGCTGAGGCAAGCCGAGTATCGCCCCGTACTGCGAGGCAATGAAATCAAGAAGTATTTCCAAGTGTTACGGAAAAACCTTGCCTTCCCGGACTATCCCAACGATGCCGTGCAGTTTGGGTATTTCTTCTTTTTTGAAGATGGCGGAATATATGCCTGGACCGATAAAGAACTTCAGGAAGACGAACTCAACATCTACCGGCGCTTTACTTCCGTACTCAGCCTGACGTATAGGCGGTACAAGGACCTGAAAGACTCCGAAGCCCGTGCCAAAGAGGCCGTCAAGCAGGCCTCCCTTGACCGCGTGCGTGCCGAGATCGCTTCGATGCGCCACGCCGACGACCTGCAGCGCATCACGCCACTGGTCTGGCGCGAACTGACCACCCTGGGTGTACCATTCTTCCGTTGTGGCGTCATGATCGTTCACGAGAAGGAGCATCATGTCGATTTCTATCTCTCTACCCCTGAAGGCAAACCCCTGGCGGCACTTCACCTCGACAGCAATGGGCAGGAAGTGACCAGAAAGGCGATGGACCACTGGCGCAGACAGTCGGTATACACCGACCATTGGGATCGTGCACAATTTGCAGCGTTTGCCCAAGACATGGTCAAGGCGGGCCAGGTTCAAAACGCTTCCGCCTACCAGGGTGGTGAACTGCCCCCTGAATCCATGACTTTGCAGTTCTCCCCTTTTGCCCAGGGCATGCTCTATGTAGGAAGCGAACATCCCCTGTCGACGGAGCAGCTTGAACTTGTCCACGCGCTCGCCGACGCGTTCTCCACCGCCTACGCCCGCTACGAAGATTTCACGCGCCTCGAGTCCGCCAAGGCCACGGTGGAAAGAGCCTTGAGCGAGCTGCGCACCACCCAAAACCAACTGGTGCAATCGGAAAAGATGGCTTCGCTGGGTGAACTCACCGCCGGCATTGCCCACGAAATCCAGAATCCGTTGAACTTCGTGAACAACTTCTCGGAGGTGAGCAAGGAATTGCTCGAGGAAATGGAGGCCGAGCTAAAGAACGGAAATCAGCAAGACGCCCTTCAGATCGCTAAAGACATCATCCAAAACCTGGAGAAGATCAACCTTCACGGCAAGCGCGCCGACGGCATCGTAAAGAGCATGCTCCAGCATTCGCGCAAGAGCACGGGACAAAAAGAGCTCACCGACATCAACGCGCTCTGCGACGAATACCTGCGCCTCGCCTACCACGGCTTGCGGGCGAAGGACAAATCGTTCAACGCGAAGTTTGAGACGGACTTCGATCCTGCGGTCGGACAGATCAGCGTGCTGCCCCAGGAGATTGGTCGGGTGGTTCTAAACCTGATCAACAATGCCTTCTACGCTGTATCGGAAAAGAAGAAACTGAATCTTAATGGTTATGAACCCACCGTTACCGTAACGACAAAGAAAACCGCGGATAAAATTGAGATCCAGGTAAAAGACAATGGCACCGGCATCCCGCAAAAAGCCCTCGACAAGATATTTCAGCCTTTCTTCACGACGAAACCCACCGGGCAGGGTACAGGATTAGGGTTGTCTTTGAGCTATGATATTGTGAAAGTGCATGGCGGGCAACTGACGGTGGCGACTGCCGACGGAAGTGGTACAACATTCACTATCCTGCTAAATGCGACATGATGAAATACTGCCTGCTGTCCTGTTTTGTTTTGTCCTTCCTGGCTTCCATGGGCCAGACCAGTCCCGTATTTGACAGGCCCCGGTCGTCGGAAGTCGACAGCTTGAAGCAGGCTGCCGGTTCAATTGGCAATGACACCCTCCGTATGGCCATTTACAGGAAGCTGATGCTTTACTACCAGGACATCAACTCCGATAGC
>JAYRXB010000029.1:0-1595 GCA_041917735.1 Cyclobacteriaceae bacterium | reverse complement strand
CAGGAGCTTCCTCCCGACCGCCAACAACAGCAGCGCATCTCCAACATTCGCGAATTTGACGGCGCTGTGATGAGCGAAGGAGTTCTCGAACTCATGCAGGATGGCTACGGTTTCCTGCGTTCATCCGACTATAACTACCTGGCAAGCCCCGACGACATTTACGTTTCGCCTGCACAGATAAAATTGCTTGGCCTTAAGACCGGCGATACAGTCCGCGGGCAGATTCGCCCACCCAAGGAAGGCGAAAAGTATTTTGCACTCCTCAAGGTGGACAATGTCAACGGCAAGACTTCGGAAGAAATCCGCGACCGGGTTGCCTTTGAATACCTGACGCCACTCTTCCCCAACGAAAAACTGAAGCTCAGCACGACGCCTGACAACATGTCTACGCGTATCCTCGACCTCTTTGCCCCAATTGGAAAGGGGCAGCGCGGGATGATTGTGGCTCAACCCAAGACCGGTAAAACAGTTCTGCTCAAGCAGATCGCCAACGCCATCGCGGAGAATCACCCTGAGGTGTACCTGATTGTCCTGCTGATCGACGAGCGTCCGGAGGAAGTAACTGATATGGCGCGCAGTGTACGTGCCGAGGTTATCGCCTCAACCTTTGACGAGCAGGCCGAGCGCCACGTTAAGGTGGCCAGCATCGTCCTGGAAAAAGCCAAACGCATGACCGAGTGTGGTCATGATGTTGTCATTCTCCTGGATTCCATCACCCGTCTTGCACGCGCACACAATACCGTTGTTCCGTCATCCGGTAAAATCCTTTCCGGTGGGGTAGATGCCAATGCACTTCATAAGCCCAAGCGGTTCTTCGGTGCCGCCCGGAAAATTGAAAATGGCGGTTCACTCACCATCATCGCGACAGCGCTCATCGACACCGGGTCGAAAATGGACGAGGTGATCTTCGAAGAATTCAAAGGTACCGGCAACATGGAACTCCAGCTTGACCGCAAGCTTTCAAATCGTCGGATTTACCCGTCGATCGATGTGCCTGCATCCGGAACCCGCCGGGAAGACCTTCTCATGAAAGAGGAGGAACTCCAACGTGTTTGGATCCTGCGCAAGTTCATGAGCGACATGAACTCTGTTGAGGCGATGGAATTCCTGCAAAGCAAGATGAAAGGCACCCGAAACAACGAGGAGTTTCTGATCTCCATGAACGGGTAAGCTCCAGATGGAATCAAATTACAGGCGCGGCTGCAGTCGCGCCTTTTTTTGTGTCATATGGCCAGTGAACGGCAGAATCCAGCCAATTGATGGCTTTGCCAGCCCCGTGGTGGTAACGGAGCCGCCGTTTGAAGTATCTATTCTTTGATGATAAAGCCGCGTGTGTCAACCCGGTAGAAGAACTCCTTTGCTTCCCGCGTAGCCTTGTTGATCAGCACCACCATGAATGCCGTGTTGCCAGCCTTTATCATTTCTCGCATATCTATGGAAACCGGAAGTGGCTTGTCTGGATCATAAACCACATTAAATGCCTGGAGAATAGAAAGCTGATTGCTTTCATAAACGCGTACCGCATAGTCTGCTCGCTGGGGGCCATTCAGTTCTATTTCAATAACCTGAGACCCCGCTGTCGGCTGCTTCTTACT
>JAYRXB010000028.1:0-4871 GCA_041917735.1 Cyclobacteriaceae bacterium | reverse complement strand
GACGAATACCGCTGCGTTCATCACCGGCATTTCCTGCTTTGCTCCAGACGGAATTAGTGTACTTCCATAAGTCGTTGAATAACTTAAAGGACTGTCCGCCGTTCAGTGGTGTACTTCCGCCAGTCATGAGTACGGCGTTGCTGTGTTCATCGTATACCATTTCGTGATGGGCTCTTTTGTAGGGCGTACGGGTATTGAAGGGCGCATCCAGCTTTTCCATGAGTGCAGCCCAGCGAGCGTCTGACTTTAGCGAAGCCAGGTCGCCATCATGCTCATAGTCACGGCGGGCGGTATAGCCGTTGTTGGCGGCGTTGTCGAGGGCTTCAAAGGCCTTATCTTTTTGTCCGCCGAGTGACCAGCTACACGCCAGGTTGTAGTAGTCGGCTCCCGTCTCCTGGATGTTGAGAGCAACTTCATACAAGGCTGCACTTTCAGTGTATTGTTTCATCAGGTAAAGCTGCTGGGCCAATTGCGTATAGTGAATGCGTTGTTCCGGTGCCGGAGGAAGCTGCGCCAGAAGGTACTGTTCAGCTTCGGCACGCTTGTTCATCCCATACGTGATCAATGCCACCTCCATCATCATGGCCGTATTGGAAGGAAGTTTGCTTCCCTTTAGTGTTAAAACGTTTTCTGCAGTTGCGAACTGACCGCTCTTTCGGAGCGCGGAGATGTAGGCTACGAATCCGTCCTCATCATCGGGATGCCGCTGTACCCACGGCCCCAGGAGATCGGCAAGTTTCGTCTTGTCATTGCCATACAAAGCCGGAAGAATTCCCTTTTCTTCCTCGCCAATGGAATTGGCGTCGCTGAATTTGTATTCCTTCTTCAGTTCCTCGATCACTTTCGCGTCTACCCAGTACACGTCCGTACCCTCTTCGCCGGGTTTTCGGTCACGGTCGCTGCCGAAGAACAGGTACTGGCCATCGGGGGAGAGCTTTGCAAACCGTTCGGTAAAGCTGGAATTGACCGCGGGCCCCATGTTTCGTGCGATACCCCATTGGCCGCTTTTGTTCCTGAAACTGATGTACAGGTCCGTGCTGCCTGCGATGCTTCCCGGCCTTGACGATTCAAAAATCAGGTAGCTGCCATCCGGCGCAATGAACGCGCCGTCTTCCGTTTGATCGGTATTGATATTATACGGGAGCAGTTCGGGTGGTTGGTACCGCTGCGCCACTTTTCGTGAAGTCACCAGGTCAAATACGCGACCGTTTTGCCTGCGAATCGCAAAGTAAGTATCGCCTGTGCGGGTCATCGACATGGCGTAGTCTTCGCCCGTGGATGCCGTGGTATCGAACGGGACAGGGTTTCCCCAGCCTCCGACGCTTTTCTCCACAACCCAGATGCGCAAGCCGGCATTTTTGTATCCTGCCGGCACTTTTCTCCGGGAGCTGAAGTAGAGCTTCTTTCCGTCGGCTGAAAAGGAGGGATAAAACTCATCGGCTGTGGTATCGGCAAAGGCGGGCGGGGCCGGTGGGGTCCATCGGCCGTCCTGGAGTTGCATCGCCAGGAGGCGTGCAGGTTTTTGCCGTTCATAAATGACCGTCCACAGCACGGTCTGGCCGTCCGGCGAGAAAGCCGGCGCACTGTGCTCGTAGTATTTCGTGCTGATGATTCCGGGTGCAAACAGTTCGGGCCGCAGGCCCGGAGGTTTTTGATTGAAGTATCTCCCGGTTGCCTGCGGTGCGGGTTCCGATTTTGTCATGTGCGCACAAATGAGTAAAAGTGACAGGAGCAAAATGGGCTTATGCATGATGAGTCGGTTTGGCGGCAATACGATCCAGTCGCGGCAAGCTGGAAAAGGTGAGTACCTCATGCTCACGGAAGGGTTAACGCAAGGATTGTTTCCAGGGTTTGTAAAATACCGCCATTGGGTTGATATCTAAATTACTCGCAATCCGTCATTATTGACGGAAGTTGGCTGCACGGGTTTGCGTATAGGCATGGGGACCGGGAATGCGCGATTGAGTCGGGCTTTCCTGCCGTACGCACGGGCAACGTCGACACTCTCTGTGCCCGTATTCTCCGCAAAGCCATGACTATTCCATTCAAGAAAGTGATTTGTGACATGTTTACTCCGACCAGCCTGTTCAAGAAAATCGTTTTGCGTGCCCTGATCCTGCTGGCTTTTTCCCTGGCCGGACCGGGTGAAGCGAAGAGCCAGTCCGTTTACCGGTACGACGTAGAAAAGGTGGTGGATGATGTGTATGTTCTAAAGCCCGTCATCAACTCCCATCGCTGGGTGACGGCCAATATCGTTGTCATTGTGAACCGTGACGATGTCTTTGTTGTGGATAGTGGGTTGTTGCCCGAGGCGGCCAACGAAGCCATTCGCGAGATCCGGAAGATCACGCAGAAACCCGTTACACATCTGGTCAACACGCATTGGCATGGAGATCATTGGCAGGGCAATGAAGCGTTTGTAAGCACATACCCGGCCGTGAATATCCTGGCCACCGAGCAGGGCTATAAAGGCATAGCCAGAAACGGAATGGTTTGGGCGACGCAGTTCTACAACCGCTACTTTCAGATGATGCTGGACCGGACAATACAGGAAGCCACGGCCGCAAACCCGTCGCGTTCCAAGTCGGAGACCGCGGAACTCCAGGAGGGTGTTGATCAATTGAAGCAGGATGTGGAGTCCATGAAGAACCTGAAGCCGGTGTTGCCAAACACTACATTCAGCGAGCGCATGGTAATCCGCCGGGGATCGCGGGAAATCCAATTGCACTACCTCGGCATAGGAAATACCAGCGGGGACGCGGTGGTCTATCTCCCGGCGGAAAAGGTGTTGATCGCCGGCGACCTGGTGGTGCACCCTTCGCCCTATGAATCGGCCATGTTTTCACCGGAGTGGCTGGAGACTTCAGAGAAATTGGCGGCATTTGACTACACCTACCTCGTGCCCGGCCACGGCGCGGTGCAGCGAGACCATGGATACCTCGATTTTCTC
Organism: Cyclobacteriaceae bacterium; assembly: GCA_041917735.1. Classification (GTDB taxonomy): domain Bacteria; phylum Bacteroidota; class Bacteroidia; order Cytophagales; family Cyclobacteriaceae; genus ELB16-189. Next base: position 1,921 of record JAYRXB010000028.1, on the reverse strand, counting down.
AACCGGCTCTTTCGGGAAATCATCGATCAAATCCTGGCAGCCTACAAAAGCGGCAAGGGCAACGTAGATGAGGTAGCCGCGGTGGTTACCCATTCCTCCGTCGTCCAGGCACTGGATAGAACAAGTACGTTCAAAAAGTATACGGGTGAACTGGATCCTGGCTTTGTGCCAGCGGCGGTCAAGACTTCCTTTAAACGCATAGTTCAAGGAAAGCTGTAACCCCCTATATGAATGAATGCGCCGCACTAGTCAAGACTGAACGGGATGAAGCCGTTGATCGCATGCTGCATGGCAGTTAGTTTTTGTAACTTGAAAAGCCGTAAATGATGGAACACGAAAAAACAGAGATCTGGATCGTGGAAGATGACCCGGTATTGCGGACGGGCTACACGGGCATCGTGAACTCATCCCGGGAGTTTTTTGTGTCCCATGCTTTCGAGTCTGGCGAGGCGATGCTGAAGGAGCTTTCACGCCATCAGCCGAAAATTGTGCTGATGGATATTCAACTCACCGGCATGAGCGGGGTGATAGCCTGTGAGCGAATTAAGGCCCGGGCACCGGAAGTCACGGTAATCATGGTCACGGTATACGATGATAGCGAGTTGGTGTTCAACTCCCTGAAGGCAGGCGCGAGCGGCTACATCACCAAGAATTCGAACTACGAACAGTTGCTGGCGGCCATTTCGGAGATCGCCGCCGGTGGAGCACCCATGAGCGGCAAAATTGCCAGGATGGTGATCGAGAGTTTCCACAAGAACCCCGATTCTCCGTTGAGCAAACGGGAGGCACAAATCCTGCAGCTGGTTGCGTCGGGGAAAACCTTTTCACAGATTTCTGAAGAACTCTACATCGCCCGGGAGACCACCAAGACGCACGTGAGAAACATCTACCGCAAACTGGAAGTAAGTTGCAAGGCCGACGCGATCGAAAAGGCCAACCGAGATCACCTCATCTAGTATTCCTTCATGTCAGGCAATGTGGATAGCCGCACGCCTTCACACTGCAGTGAACGTTGCCCAGGGTATTGGCCAATTTATGCTACATTCAGCAGGGCAACCACGCCTTCGTACTGACGGTTACATGTCTATCAAGCCGCATATTCTCCTTTGCCTGATTCTCGTTGCGGGCCCGCGCATCGCGCCGTGCCAGCAGCTGCAGATTCAAAAGTTTGGAGTCGCGCAAGGCCTGCCCCAGATGCAGGTGAACTGCCTGGCGGAAGACGCAGTGGGTCGACTTTGGCTGGGCACGGTGGGTGGGGGCGTGGCTTCCTTTGATGGCGCCACATTCCGAACCTATTCCAAGGCGAATGGACTCGCGTCCAACCTGGTCCAGGATATCCTCGTCGATGGAAATCGTGTCTGGGTTTCTACGGAGAAAGGGATCTCTTGCATTAGCCGGGCGGGAATCAGAAACTATTCCATCAGCATGGGCAGTAGCCAGTATCCCGACAAGCTCTTCTTGTCCAGGGATACATTATACTTCACACTGCTGAACAGCTCACGGATTGGGATGGTGCTGAACGACACGATTTACCCGGTGGTTGATCAGAAGCGGTGGAGCGGTATCCGGCAGGTGCGCACCTTGGATGGCACAACGATCTTTACCCGGCAAGGCCGAACCCAGGAGTTGTTTGTGTTGCGCGCAAACCGGGTGGCCTCGTATGCCACGGCGCGACCGATTTCTTCCATCTTTTCCGTATTCCGGGATCGCACGGGAGAGACATTGATCTCCACCGACGCAGGCCTGTACCAATTGCAGGAAGAGACACTCCGCAGCGTGCTGGAGGTTGGTTATCCCATCTTCCGGGAAGGGCCGGCAATCGGACAGTTTGTGGGAATGGGCCCCGATGGCCTGGTGGAAACGAACGGCCAGGTGGAGACGCCCCTGAGTTCATTCGCCCTCCCCATTTTCGCGCACCGGG
>JAYRXB010000027.1:0-5525 GCA_041917735.1 Cyclobacteriaceae bacterium | reverse complement strand
GCGCTGGGGGAACATGTGGCCAATGCGATGGTCGAGGGCTGAACTGCAAGTTCCAAAGGTTCCTCAAGTTCCTTGGGTTCCAAAGGTTCAACAGTTCAACAGTTCAAGGTTCGACAGTTCAACTGTTGCTTATCACCAATTACTGGTCACTGGTTACTGGTTACCGGTCACAGGTTCACAGGGCATTGTCACTGCACGCTTGCCGTTGGTGAGAGCACCAAACGAGCGCTGAGTTCACAGTTGCATCCTCTAAACTCCCAGGCCCCCTACCCCTAAAGGGGAACACCTAATGGATGATGGGCCGATCTACCGATTACAGATTACAGACTACAGACTACAGATTACAATCACCGTCTCGTCGGCTCCGAGGTGGTGGTGGAAAACCAGTAGATCGTTTGCTGGCGATAGGTTTCGCCGGGCTTCAGCACGGTAGTGGGGAACGAAGGCTGGTTGGGTGAATCGGGAAAGTGCTGGGCTTCGAGGCAGAAGGCGGTGCGGAAATCGTAGACATGACCCTGTTTACCGACCTCCGCTTTGGTCAGGAAGTTGCCCGAGTAGAATTGAAGGCCTGGTTCTGTGGTCCAGACTTCCATGACCCGGCCGCTTACTGGTTCGACCACACGGGCGGCCAGCGACAGTGCGTTGTCCTCCTTATTCAGCACAAAATTATGGTCGTAGCCTTTTCCGAACTTCAACTGTTCATCCTCCGCGCCAATGCGGTCTCCCACCCGGTGCGGTGAGCGGAAATCAAACGGGGTTCCCTCCACGTTTCGGAGTTCACCGGTAGGAATCAATCCCTCATCGACCGGGCAATACCGGTCGGCGAAGACGGTTAGATCATGCCCGAGGATGTCACCGGAACCTTCTCCGGCCAGGTTAAAGAACGAATGGTGGGTGAGATTCACTACGGTGGTCTTGTCGGTCGTTGCCTCGTAGTCGATGATGAGGTCGTTGTTGTCGGTCAGCGTGTACGTGACCTTTGCCGTGAGATTTCCCGGGTAGCCTTCCTCACCGTCGGCACTGCGGTAGGTCAGCTCCAGTGCTTGCCCGTTGTCGGTTTGCTTTGGTTCGGCATTCCACAGCACGTTGTGAAAACCATAAGGCCCGCCGTGCAGGGCATGGGCGCCGTTGTTGATAGCAAGTCGGTACTCCTTGCCTTCGAGGGAAAATGTGCCTTTGGCGATGCGGTTGCCGTAGCGGCCGATCAATGCGCCGAAGTAGGGATTCCCGCCGATGTATTGCCCGACGGAATCATAGCCCAGCACCACGTCGGCAAGTTGTCCGTATTTGTCCGGGGTCATCAGGGAGACAATTTTGCCACCGAAGTTTGTCACGGCCACGGCCATTTGGTTGGCATTGACCATGACATAGAGCTTCAACTGTGACGAATCGATATTGGGCACGGCTGACAAAGGTGTTTCCTTTTTCGCGGTAGAGCAACCCGCTGCCAGGATGAGAAAAAGCATGAATCGTTTCATAGAAGAAAGTTAGCCGAATTTCCGGGCTGTCGCCATGAGGGGCGCCAAATACTGTAACCTAAATCCCGCGGTTTCGTACCACCATCAAAATTCCTGTTCCCATGGTGAAAAAAGTCGACATCCTCAATTTCATCACTGATTTCCGCAAGGCGCCCAACCAGGTCAAAACCCACCAGGAGCTCCTGCAGCACCTCGGTACCCAGCATGAGGCCTCCATCCAGGCGATGCTGGCTGAAATGAAGCACCTGGGCGTAATCCGGGAGACTGAGGCGCAGGGACAAAAAGCCTACCAGGTCGCAAAGAAGTAGCTTCAGCGTAAGCTTTTTGTTCAGGTTTGATTTGCTGTGAAATACTTCCGGCCAAACAGGCACTGCTTGGGTTCCGATCCACCTCCTAGAACTTCGCGCTAAGCTGGAAGTTCTGCCGGAAAAAAGCGAGGTTGCAATAGAATGAGACGCCTTGCACTAACGCTTGGAGCCTACCTCCTCACCTTTAGCCTCACTGCCCAGGTCGTAAATCCTGGCGTCGACAAGGTATACCGACCCGACGAGGTGACGTGGATCTACCTGGCGATGGATCCGGCCCACAAAGCCTTCCTCCAGGATCCCGCCAACGCCTTCAGCGAGACCTATTTCCCCGCCACCCTGCGGTTGAAGAATTCACAAATGGATACGACGCTCGCCGCTCCCGTCGGCGTACGGCTCCGCGGAAACACATCACGCCTTCACGAGAAAAAGTCATTCAAGATCGACTTCCGCGAATTCGGCGGAGCAAAGTTCTTTGAATACAAAAAACTCAACCTGAAAGCCAATGTAAACGATCCTTCCTTTGTTCGTGAAGCCCTATCGCTGCAGCAATACCGCGAGATGGGCGTTCTCGCCGCACGCACCCACCACGTCAGCCTTACGATCAACGACGAGTACATGGGTTTATACCTGAATGTCGAACAGATCGACGATGTATTCCTGAAAATGCGTTTTGGGCATTCGAACGGCTACATGTACAAATGCAATTGGGGCGCCAACCTGGCATCTTCCAACCAGGCGTTCGACGGCGTGCTGATGGAGTCGGAAATCAACAAGTCGACCGATACCCGGACGGAAATCAGCCAGTTCATTGCAACGCTCAACGGGACCAGCGATGCCGATTTTCCTTCCGTTATCGAAACCATCTTCGAGGTGGACCGCTACCTGCGCCAACTTGCCGTCGAAGCCCTGATCGGTCACTGGGATGGTTACAGCTACAACCAGAACAACTACTACCTCTACTACAATGCCAACACCGCTAAGGTGGAGTTTATTCCGTATGATGTCGATAACACCTGGGGTATCGACTGGGTAGACAAAGACTGGGCGACGTACAACCTCAACACCTGGTACATGCCGGGGCAGGCCCGGCCGCTCACGAAACGCATCCTCGCCGTGCCGGCCTACCAGGAAAAATACAGGGCTTACCTTCGAACACTCGTCGAAACCACGTTCACGCGTGCATACATTGACCCGCAGCTATCAAACTTTCAAACCCTCCTGCAGGCGTATGTCACTACCGACACCTACTTCCAGCTGGCATTTGGGTTTACGCTTGAGGATTACCTCACTTCCGGCTCACGGGCGATGAGCAACCACGTCGAGTACGGCATTAAGCCTTACATTGACGAACGCCTACGCACGGCACAATTGCAGATGCCTGAACTCATCACCGGGTTACCGGAAATGCATAACACCTCCTGGACATACCCCAATCCTTCCCGCGTACCGGAATTCCGGTTTACGTCCGAGACTGCCGACCCCCGCCTGGTCCAGGTATATCGTACAGACGGAACACAGGTACCCACCTTCATCAGCCGGGAAGGCGATCGCACACTTCGTGTAGTTGTGGACGCGAGCGTAGCGCCGGGACTTTACCTCGTCCGGGATGGCGCAACGACTTCAAAGTGGCTCTTTAATCCGTGATCCAAACCAATTCAGTTTCAAACCAACTCCGCTGCCCATGAAACCTGTTAGCCTGCTCGTTGTCTGCCTGTTCGCCAGTACATTTTTACACGCCCAATCCCTCACAGGTGCATGGGAACATCTGGAAGGGTCAACGATCCATACCACGCGGATCTACGCTGGAAATTTCTTCGCGGAGTCGGAATACGACCTGAAGGGCAAGCAATTTGTGAGCACCTATGGTGGGACGTTTGCCGTCGCTGCCGACGAGATCACCGAGACGATTGAGTGGGACACCAAACATCCTGAGCGCGTGGGCACCACAGCGAAGCGGAAATTGACCTGGGGCAAAGACAGCAAATCCTACCAACTTGGGCAAACCTTCAGCCGGATCGATGACGGTACACCCGGCGCACTGTCGGGAGCCTGGCTGATCACCGGGCGGATCAATGATAACGGTGAAATCCGACGTTCTACCCCGGGGGCCCGTCGCACCATGAAAATTCTTTCTGGCACCCGTTTCCAGTGGATCGCGTACAACGTCGACACCCGGGAATTCTTCGGAACCGGGGGTGGCACGTATACTACGACCGAAGGTAAATACACGGAAAACATAGAATTCTTCTCCCGCGACAATTCCCGCGTCGGCGCCAGCCTGGGCTTTGACTTTTTACTTGTCGAAGGGGAATGGCACCACCAGGGCCTCAGCAGTAAAGGGGAACCCATCCACGAAATCTGGACGAAACGGGAAAAAATCGGACTTTAGTCGATTTGGAGTTGAATAATTAAGGTTCCGCGTCTATAATTGCTACCTAAAATACATCAAACATGAAGACAATTCGTATTGCCGTCACCATGGTCATTCTCAGCCTGGCCGCCATCAACATGGGTCAAGCCCAGGAATTGGGTATCCGCTTCGGCGACGCCCTGGCCAACAAGAGCAGCGTGGCCATCGACGGAGTTTTCTCCCTTGGAGAGTTTAGCCGGATTCACGCCGACGTTTCCTTCGGAAATGGAGTTGCCGTGGAAGCACTCTGGGATTTTCTCTATCGCCCCATCCCGGATGCCCCCATCAATTGGTATGTTGGTGTTGGCCCGTCCTTGTATCTGTCGAGCCCCTTTGCGTTGGGCGCATCCGGTGAAATTGGCCTTGAGTATCGATTCAAGGACGTTCCGCTTGCCATCGGCGTTGACTATCGACCTACGATTGTGATTATTGAAACGAGTGCATTCGTCAACAGCTTCGGCTTGAACGTCCGCTACGTATTCAATTGATCGTTTCCCATCCGAACCGAAGAGACCTGGCCGCAAGCCGGGTCTTTTTTTGCCCTCCTACTTCGTCGAAGCCAACGTAAATGCAGCGTTCAGCAGTACGTTGGCACCGTTAACCAGGTCATCTGGCTTCGTGAATTCCTTTTCGTTGTGGCTGATCCCATTCACGCTGGGTACAAAGATCATCGCCGCCTTCGCCACAGCCGCCATCATCTGCGCGTCATGCCCGGCCCCGCTCACCATGCGGCGCGTAGCCAGGCCCAGCTTGCGCGTACACGCTTCCAATACATCCACAACATCCCGCGAAAAATCTACCGGCGCCAACCGGACCTGTTCGGTGCGTTGCACGTCTATGCTAATTTTCATTGCCTCCTCGCGGATAAAAGCATCCAGGTTGTCCTGTGCTGCAAGCAATTTTCCGTGCACCGGGTTACGGAGGTCGGTAACCAGCCGCACCCGCTCGGGCACCACGTTGATGACATTCGGATAGTGCTCCAGCAGCCCAACTGTGCACAGCTGTGGAGGATGTTTCTCAGCCAGCTCGCGAACGTACAAGTTGATCCGCGCTGCCAACAGCCCCGGATCGCGGCGCATGGCTAACGGCGTAGTGCCGGCATGCGCAGCCTGCCCCGTGAGCACATACTCCGTCCAGAAGATTCCCTGGACTTTTTCCACTATACCTATCGGTATCTTCTCTGTTTCCAGAATAGGACCTTGCTCAATGTGCAACTCCACGTAAGATTCAATCGGGACAGACCCGCAGGGCACTGAGCCCCGGTAGTTGATACGTTCCAGTTCGCCCTTTACCGTCTCTCCAGTTCCAGTCAAATCCACCGCATTCCAG
>JAYRXB010000026.1:0-3293 GCA_041917735.1 Cyclobacteriaceae bacterium | reverse complement strand
CGAGCCGCTGATCGCCACCAGGTCGGCGATCTTGTGCCCGGAGGCGATCTTGTTGATGATAAATAGGTTTGAAAAATTCGGGGTGCGGTAACGGATCCGTGCCGGGGTGGGCCCGCCGTCGCTGACGATGTACACGCCCAGCTCACCGCGCGCGGTTTCCACGCGTTGATAGAATTCTCCTTTCGGCGGTTTCACGGCTTTCAGTTCCAGCATCGTCGGGCCTTGCGGAATGTTTTCGATCAGTTGATCGATGATATCCAGCGACTCCCACATCTCGCGCATGCGCACGAGGTAGCGGTGGAATGTGTCGCCTTGCGTGTAAGTGATCTCGTTGAATTTCACCTTCGGGTAGGCGCTGTACGGTGCGATCTTGCGGATGTCGCAATGGAACCCGGAACCGCGACCACTTGGGCCGGTAACACCGTAACTGATGGCGTCCTCCAGGCTCATGTAGCCAATGCCTTTTGTCCGTTCCTGAAAGATGACGTTGCCGGTGAGCAGCTGATCGTATTCAGGGAGTTTCGTGCGGAAGTATCTGACAAACTCTTTGGTTCGCTTCTGGAAATTGGGGTGCACGTCGTTCATAAGGCCGCCCGGCGTGATGAAACTCTGCAGCAGGCGGGCGCCCGTGCTCTCTTCGAAGATGTCGAGGATTTTCTCCCGGTCGCGCAACCCGTAGAAGAACGTAGTCAGTGCGCCGAGGTCCATGCCGAAGGCCGACCACCACAATTGGTGAGAGGCAAGGCGGGTAAGCTCGGCGAGGATGGTGCGGATGTATTTGACGCGGTCGCTGACTTCCACGCCCATAGCATTCTCTACACACAGGGCAACGGCTTCGTTGTTGATGTGTGCCGAGAGGTAATCCATGCGGTCGGTGAGGTGTACCAGCTGAGGATACGTGAGTGCCTCGCTCATCTTCTCGATGCCGCGGTGGATGTATCCGCAGTGCGGACGGATCCACTTCACTTTTTCTCCCTGGAGGCAGGTTTCAAAGCGAAGCACACCGTGCGTCGACGGGTGCTGAGGACCCATGTTGATGATGTATTCCTCTTTTTCCTTTATGTCCAGATCCATTAAGGTCTCTTCCATAGCTCAGCGCTCAAGGGTGAATGAATCTTTGTAGTCTTTGCGAAGCGGGTAGCCTACCCACTCGTCGTCAAGGAACAGCCGCCGCAGGTCGGGGTGGTTTTCAAAGCGGATCCCAAGCAGGTCGTAGGCCTCCCGCTCGAAGTACTCGGCGCCAGCCCATAAATCACTCACTGTCGCAACAGTTGGGTTCACTTTGTCGGGGAGAATAACGCGTAGCACGATCGTGTGATGCAAAGTGCTGGAGGTGAGGTGGTAGACGACGTGAAAGCCGTCTTTGCGGTCGAGCCCGGTGAGACAGAACAGGTAGTCCATCTTTGTTTCCGGGCTTTCTTTCAGTTGGCGGGCAACGTCATGCAGTTTTGCTGCCGGGAGGATGAACTCCGGGTATTGCTTGCTGATGCCCGGAGTTGCTTCCGGTGCCATCGTCTGGATCCAGGTGGTTAGCTGCTCGACTTGCATTCTTCTCCGGGGTTCTGGTTGTCATGAGGTTCCACGTACCGCGACTTGTCTTCGGTGGTCGTATCCAATACCGGTTCGGGCCGCGGTTCACCGGCCTTGGCAAGGCTTTCGGCTTTGATCTTGCGCTGCAATTGCATGATGCCGTAGAGGAGCGCTTCGGGGCGCGGAGGGCATCCCGGGATGTACACATCGACGGGTATCACCTGGTCTACACCGCGCACTACGCTGTAGGAGTTGTAGTAGAACGGTCCGCCGGAAATGGCGCAGGCGCCCATGGCGATGACGTATTTCGGGTCGGCCATCTGATCGTACAAGCGTTTGAGCACAGGCACCATCTTGCGTACGATTGTGCCGGCCACGACGATCACGTCGGCCTGGCGAGGTGAGGCGCGATAGACTTCGATCCCGAAGCGGGCGAAGTCGTGACGGGGTGCGCCAGTAGCCATCATCTCAATGCCGCAGCAGCTGGTGGCGAAGGTGAGCGGCCAAACGGAATTGGATCGACCCCAGTTGATGATCTCGTCCATGGTCGACACCCAAACCGGGGCGCCACCCTTGCGAAGTTCTTCGAGCGTTTCGTTGTCGTTGAACTCCTCGTACGGAACCGATTTGATGTCTATTCCCATATCAAGGCTTTTTTCTTCCAGGCGTACAGGAGACCGAGGCCCAGGACGGTGAAGAAGATGAGTATTTCAATGAAGGCGGTTAGCCCAACCTCCCGCATCACGACGGCCCAGGGATAGATGAAGATCGTTTCGACGTCGAAGATGAGGTAGATGATGGCGAAGAGATAGTAGCCGACGTGAAACTGTATCCAGGTCGGGCCCTCCGTGGGTATGCCGCATTCGTAGGGTTCTGACTTGGCAGCGTTGACGGAGCGCGGGGCGGCGTAGTAGGAGAACAGAATGGCTCCTCCGACGAGCAGCGCGGCAGTCAGGAAGAAGGTCAATAACGAATAACTTTCCATAGTTTTTTTCGACGATTTTCGAGGCCTTTCCGCCCGATCTTCATCATTCAAGTAGCCCGTTTCTCGCGGCCTATAGTATGATATTGCTGATAGGCATTACTGACTTTTGTCAGGTTGGTGAGGCGAGGTTCGAGCGGTGGACGTTCGCCGCCTGGGTACTTCACCGCAAAGACGCTACGGCGCAAAGTTGTCCTGGTTTCCGTCAGCTACCGGTTATAAATCCACTGCGCAATTCCATTGATTTGTATATGGATACGCAGAAATTGGATGAATTGTCCAAAATCATTCTGGACGCTTCAATCGCAGTTCACCGTGAAATGGGGCCGGGCTTACTGGAAGCTGTTTACCAGCATTGCCTGGTACGAGAGTTTGAATTGCGGGGGATTGCGGTTGAGACCCAAGTGATGGTCCCGCTGGTTTACAAGGGTGAGAAGCTCAGTAAAGAGTATGTTATGGATGTGCTTGTTGAAGGAGAGATAATTCTTGAGTTGAAAGCTGTAGAGAGTCTACTCCCTGTTCATGAAGCTCAATTGATTAGTTACCTCAAACTTGCCAATAAAAAACTTGGTTTCCTGATCAACTTCAATGTTCCATTGCTGAAGCAAGGGTTTCGAAGATTTGTCAATGGATTCTGATCCTTTGCGCCCTTGCGTCTTTGCGGTTAAACACCCCGCAGCCCAATCGGCAATACGCCTTCGGACACTCTTACTGCAATTTTCAGCGCCACCAACGCCATATCATTCGCCTGCTTCTCCCGTTCTTCTGCAGATGATTCCGT